>JAIBAP010000013.1 GCA_019695115.1 Caldilineales bacterium
GCGCCGGCAGGTATTCGTTGAGGAAGATGCCTTGCGGTGGCGGCGGCGGGGTGGGGGTGGCGGTGGGCGGGGCCGGGTTGAGTTGGCCAGGGCTTTGGGGCAGGTCGGTGCGCCAGCCGCCGACGCCATCCGGGTAGCGCGACCAGGGGATGCCGCTGCCAGGGTTGGTGGCATAGCTGTGGCTGTCGCGCAGGTCGCCATCGGGCGCGAACAGGCGGGCCGTGTCGCCGTCGTTGTTGAGGCCGAAGCTGCGTTGGACGAGAAAGACGCCGTTGGCGGCGATGACCGCACCGGCGGGCAGGGTGTAGGGGCTGCTCCCGCCCTCGCTGTCGTCGATCTGCCAGCCGCTGAGATCGACGGCGAAGCCGTTGCTGTTGAATAGCTCGACGTACTCCTCGCTTCCAACCGGCGGCGCCGGCAGGTATTCGTTCAGGTAGACGCCGTCAGGGATGGCTGTGGCGGTTGGTGTCGCGGTGGCGGTGGGGGTGCCGGTGGGGCTTGGGCTGGGGGTAGGGGTAGGCGTCCCGGTAGGCGTCGCTGTCGGGGTGTCGGTGGGGCTGGGGCCGATGGTGGCAGTGGGTGTTACGGTGGGGGTGGGTGTTTCGGATGGGGTTGGGGTGCTGGTTGGCGTGGGGGTGCTGGTGGGGAGGAGGTTGGGGCCGCCGGGGCTGGGGGGAAGGTCAGTGCGCCAATCGCCGACGCCATCGGGGTAGCGTGATGTGGAGATATCCTTACCGGGATCGCTAGAATAAGCGAGACTATTCGCCACTGAGCCATCGGGCCAGAGTAGGCGTGCAGTGTCACCAGGATCGTTCAGGGCAAAGCTGCGAATCTTGACGATGTACTCGCCAGGGGCAATGACCGTATTGGGATCGAACGTGAACCCACCGCCCGCGACAGAATCATCGAGCTTCCAGCCGCCAATATCGACGCTGGCCGCGCCCTTGTTGTAGATCTCGATGTACTCGTCGCTGGTGGACACGCTGCCATCGCCGTTCCAGTCACTATCTGGATGCACCATAACCTCGTTGAGGACGACATCTTCGCTGAAGGGCGTAGCAGTAGGGGTAGGGCTTGGGGTGAGGGTTGACGTCAGCGTTGGTGTGTCGCTGGGGCCAGTCGTGGCGGTGGGGGTGGCAGTTGCACCGGGCGGGGTCGGCGTCGCCGTCGGCAGGGTGGTGGGTGTGGGGGTGTCGGTGCTTGGGGGTGGGGCGGAGGTGGCCGTGGGGGTGTCGGTGGGGGCCGCGTTTGCGCAGTCGGCCGCGTGAGCGCCCAGGCCATCGAAGCTGTCCTGGGCGTAGCCATCCCATTCGGCCGCCGGATCGAACGGGTCACTGCCGTTGGCATCGCCGTTGCTCACGGCTGCTTTTCGTCGCAGGGTGTTGTCGGCGGTGCTTGTCAGCCCCGATCCCCATTCCGTCCCCGGATCAACGCCAATTTGGCCGATCACATCGACAACAGAAGCTCCGTGTTTCAGCACGATGGCGTCGTCACCGTTGAACCAGCTGGCTGAGCTCGTTTGGTCAGCCTGAGCAAGAATGGCCGCGGAAGCGCTACTCTGAGCGACTACATACACATCCTTGTCGGCAGTGACGCCCGTCAGTCCGATGGTCAGGCCGGCGGAGGAGTTGCCATTGAAGTACATCTCGATCGCGTAACCCTCTGCCGCCAAATCGATACTGCTCCCCGTCCCGTTGAAAATCTCGACCGCCTTGTTGTTGCTCGACCCCTCGACATACTCCGAAAAGAACAGCCCGCCACAACTGGCTGGCGCGGCCCATTTGGCAGGCGGTTGGCCCCCCAAGAGGCCGACCATACCGGTCAAGACCACTCCTATCAACATGAGTCGCTTCACCCGAACACCTCCGCGGGGGGCAGAGTCGAACGGAACCGGTGGCTAAGCGATGAGCGAACGGATTGTATCAGGCCGAGAGGCGTCGTTCCCGTGGGTTGTCTGTTGCTTGAACCCAACTAATGCGCCAATTGTGCGATCATAGCACTACGATTGGATGCCGTCAAGATCGAGGATGCGGCCGTGCGGCCTGCGGCTGAACACAACCGCTGATTGACAGCCCCCCTGTGCGATGATAGGATGAAGTCATCGACCCGGCGCCCAAGGGAGGGGATGAAGAAGCTGACACTTCGCCCCAACACACCTCACCTCAAGTATGGTCAGTTCCGCTATAGCCAGCAATCTTAATCCTTGCCGCAGCCATCCAACTCCTAACCATGCCCACCCTCCCCCGCAACACCCTCTTCTACGGCGACAACCTGCCCATCTTGCGCGAGTGGATCGAGGCGGAAAGCGTCGATCTGGTCTATCTCAGCCTTCACCCGCCGAAGAGTGACGCCAGCAACTCGTCCCGTTCCATCCCCAGGTGCTCGGCTACATCCTCCTCGATAAGTGTTCACCTTGTGTGTCATTGCGAGGGGGTACAGCCGTCCTGAACGCAGTGAAACAAGCGATCTCTGACTTCCAATGCGATTTGGAGATTGCCTACTTTGCTTTGCTCAGCACCCTACGGCCCCGCCATGACAGACGCCCCGAAAACGACCTGCACCCCCCGAACAAACGGGGATTGACGGCCAACCGACCAGGTAGTAGGATCGGAAGCAACTGCTGCGTTCACCCTTGATTTGTAGGAGTAGTTATGTCAGTCGATACAGCATTAGGCGCCGTAGTTGCGCTAGAGCGTCTATACGCTTCCGGCTTTCGGGATTCGGTCACAGATGCCGTCCTGCGAAAGACCCTTGCCAGCCAGATCAGTCGAGAACAGACGCTACTGCGCCAGCTTGAACGCGATTTGAGCGAGTTCGAAAACCAATATGGTATGAGTTCGGAGGTCTTCTTCGATCTCTGGGAGGCTGGGGAACTCGATGATACGGCCGATCTCATGGAATGGAATGGTCTCTATCGGATGACAGAACGATCGAGGGAACGACTTCGGCTTATGACCGTCGAAAGGACCGCAAACAAGCCAAACTCACAAGAGCGTCGAACATGACCATACAGCCCCAGCAGATCGAGAAGGCGATTGCACTCGCCAAGGATTTCGGAGCGACGCGCTTAGTCCTGTTTGGCAGCGCCCTTGTCGATCTAGCACAAGCACATGATCTTGATCTGGCCTGCGATGGTGTAGATGGTTGGGAATTGTACGAGCTGGGGGCGCGCATCGAAGAGGAATTGAATACGCCCCTCGACCTGGTGCCCCTCAGCCCTCCAACCCGATTCTCGCGCTACATCGAGCGCACGGGAAAGGTGTTGCTGGGATGAACGCAGGGGAGTTACGCGAGCAAATTGGCATCGAGCTTGAGGCGCTCGATCTCATCGTCGATGAGCTGCTGAGTTTGCAGCAGGATGTGACTGGGAGAAAAGTCTCTGTGCGTGAGAAGACAGCTGCCGCAGCTTTTCTGGCGCAATTCTACACAGGTATAGAGAACATTCTTAAGCGTATCAGCCAGTTTCAAGGCGTATCTTTGCCCACTGGCGACGCCTGGCACATTGAGCTTTTCAAACGTTTTTGCGCGCCATCACACCCTGATCTTCCCGTGCTATTCGATCCCGCATTAGCATCTGCCTATCTCCAGGTAATCGATCTCTGATTGCTGCCTCGCCTGGTGCCCGCTCTCGCGCAACACCCTTTTCTATGGCGACAACCTGCCCATCCTGCGCGAGTGGATCGAGGCGGAAAGCGTCGATCTGGCCCAACTTAGCCTTCACCCGCTGAAGAGTGACGCCAGCAATTCGTCCCGTTCCATCCCCAGGTGCTCGGCTACATCCCTAAGAAGGGCGTTCAGCGTGCCCGCACGCAAAGGTCGATGATGGGGGATGGTGATGTGATGTTCGGTCGCTCCCTTTCCTCGAAATGACAGCGCACGGCATCCTGCACCATCAGCTTCAGTTCGCCCCACGTGTCAGCCTCGGTGAAGATCGAGTGACCGAGGGCGCGGGCGACATAGCCCCCCTCGGGCGCCGCCTCGACGAGAAAGATGATTTCGTTTGACATGGCATCCTCTACAGGTTGAGATCGAACGACATAACTCGCTCCAAGTATAGCCAGTTCTTCTGCGTCCAGCAATCTTAATCCTTGCCGCAGCCATCCAACTCCTAACCATGCCCACCCTCACCCGCAACACCCTCTTCTACGGCGACAACCTGCCCATCCTGCGCGAGTGGATCGACAGCGAAAGCGTCGATCTGGTCTATCTCGACCCGCCTTTCAATTCCAGCCGCAGCTACAACGTGCTCTTTCGCGACGAGCGCGGCAAAGAGACCGAGGCCCAGATCACGGCCTTCGAGGACACCTGGCACTGGAATGAGTCGGCCGAGCACACTTACCACGAGCTGGTGACGATGGGCGACGCCCGCGTGGCGGCGATGATCGGGGCGCTGCGCCAGTTCATCGGCCCCAACCAGATGATGGCCTATCTGGTGATGATGGCGGCGCGGCTGGTGGAACTGCACCGGGTGCTGAAACCCACCGGCAGCCTCTATTTGCACTGCGACCCGACGGCGAGTCACTATCTGAAGATCTTGTTGGATACAATCTTCGGCACACAAAACTTCCGATCTGAAATCGTCTGGAAACGGAGCAGCGCTCATAGTGACACCAGACAGGGAAGAAAACTGCATGGACGTATTCATGATGTCGTATTCCTCTACACGCGGACTGGCGAGTGGAAATGGAATCCAGTTTTTACAGCATATAGCAAGGAATACGTAGATGAGTTCTACCGCTACATCGAGCCAGAAACCGGGCGCCGATTTCGAGTGGATAATTCTACCGCTGCAAAGCCTGGCGGGGATACATCCTATGAATGGCGCGTGAAGAGGCTATTGGGAGATAACCAGGATTGGCAAGCTGATATTGATGAGGAATTCAAAGATCCCAAGCCAGGATGGGAATACGCAGGCGTTCCCCCCTACAAAGGTAGGTATTGGGCGTACTCAAAAGCGAATATGCTTGACTTCGCCCGTACAGGCCGCCTTTACCATACCAGATCGGGTGTACCGTGCTATAAGCGATACCTCGACGAGATGCCTGGGATACCTCTACAGGATCTATGGGAAGATATTCCACCAGCATTGGGAAATCAGGACCTCGGCTACCCCACCCAAAAACCCATCGCCCTCCTCGAACGCATCCTCCAGGCCAGCAGCAACGAAGGCGATGTGGTGCTCGACCCCTTCTGCGGCTGCGGCACCACCATCGCCGCCGCCCAGCGCCTGGGCCGGCGCTGGATCGGCATCGACATCACCCATCTCTCCATCGCCCTGATGAAATACCGGCTCAAAGACATGTTCGATCTGGTGGAGAAGCGGGACTATGACGTGCGGGGCGAACCGGTCGATCTACCCTCGGCCCAGCAACTCGCGCACGACGACCGCTATCAATTCCAATGGTGGGCGCTGTCGTTGGTGCAGGCGCAACCCATCGGCGGCGATGGCAAACAGGGCAAGAAAGGCAGCGACAAGGGCATCGACGGCGTCATCCACTTCATCGACGACAAGACCGGCAAGCCCAAGCAGGCGATCATCCAGGTCAAGAGCGGCAAGGTCAAGAGCGGCGACATCCGCGACCTGCGCGGGGTGATCGAGAAGGAAAACGCCGCCCTCGGTCTCTTCCTCACCCTCGAAAGCCCCAGCAAAGACATGCTGGCCGAGGCCGCCGCAGCCGGGTTCTACCACTCGCCTCTCTGGGGCCAGGACTACCCCCGCCTGCAAATCCTCACCATCACCGACCTGCTCCACGGCGCCGCACCCAGGATGCCTGCCAGCAATATCACCTTCAAGCAGGCGCAGAAGGCGAAGAGCGAGGAGGCGGCGCAGTTGGGGCTGTTTCCGGGGTAGTGCAGCGCCTGTTTTCTGACCTTCCCAAGCCTGGGGCAGGGAATGGGGAAAAACATCAACAGTGGCTGCCCGCCAGACAAGAGGCCGGTCGCAGCGAGTTTCGGCGAAAACGAAAGCGATCGAATTGCCCGCCACCCCCAAGCCCACAAGGAACCCGTAATAGTTTGCGTCAGCCCGATTACAGACCTTTCCCGCCCACTTGACGAAAAATGGCTGCCACGGCGCCATCATCACCCCCGGCGCCGCCGCCACACACACGCAGGGAGATCCACGATGACAACCGCCGCCGACACCCCGCGCTGGGAAGACACCCTGCGCAAGATCACCGTCCTCATCGGCCGCCTGGGCCTGGCCTACCTCTTCTTCACCCAACTCTTCTGGAAACTGCCGCCCAGCTTCGGCTGCACCAACGACTTCGCCTTCCCCACCGCCGCCGCCGCCCCCAACTACTGGCAGGCCAACGGCAGCGGCGGCCTCTGCTACTGGATGGGTCTGGAAAGCGTCTTTGCGCCGCAGAACCGCCAGGTGCTGGTGTCCGACATGCGCCTGGCCGGGCTGCCCAAACTCGGCCTCAACATCGCCCCCCTGGCCCAGCTCAACGCCCTCGTCATCGACAACGTCTTCAAACCGGGCATCGCTTTCTGGGGCTGGCTGTTGTGGCTGACCGAATTCTGGGCCTTCATCTCCTTACTGCTCGGCTTTCTCACCCGCCTGGGCGCGCTGGCCGCCCTCGGCGTCTCTTTCCAACTCTTCATCGGCCTGGCCAACATCCCCCGGCCCTACGAATGGGAATGGAGCTACGGCGGCATGATCCTGCTCTCGCTCCTCATGCTCGGCCTGGGCGTGGGCCGCTGGGTAGGGATGGATGCTGTGCTGCGGCGGAGGATCGCGGCGCGGCCGGCCCCGCGCCGCCTCCTCGCCCGCCTGCTGCTGGCCCTTTCATGACGCCCGCCCCGCGCCGCTTCCTGGGCGTGGTGGCCAAGCGCCCCGCCAACGGCCACACCAAAACCCGCCTCAGCCCGCCCCTGGATGGCGAAACCGCCGCCCATCTCTACGAAGGCTTCCTGGCCGACACGCTCGCACTCATCCGCCAGACGCCCGGCGTCGAGCGCGCCATCGCCTTCCTGCCCGATGGCGCCGAACCCTACTTCCGCCGCCTCGCACCCGACTTCAACCTCACGCTACAACAAGGCGACGACCTGGGCGCCCGGCTGGACAACCTCCTGGCGGCGGCGCTGGCTGCCGGCGCGGGGCAGGCGGTGGTGATGGACAGCGACAGCCCCACCCTGCCCATCGGTTATCTCGCCGATGCCTTTGCCCGCCTCGACGCCGGCGCCGACGTCGTCCTCGGCCCCACCGAAGACGGCGGCTACTACCTCATCGGCCTCGCCCGGCCTCAGCCCCGGCTCCTGCGCGAGATCCCCATGAGCACCCCCACCGTCCTGCAAGACACCCTCGCCCTGGCCCACACCCTCGGCCTCAAAACCGCCCTCCTCCCCCCCTGGTACGACATCGACACCGCCGCCGACCTCCTCCGCCTGCAAAACCACCTGGCCGTCCTATCCGACGACATCGCCCCTCACACCCGCCGCCGCCTGGCCGCCCTATCGGCCACGAAACGCGCAGCCTAACCCACCACCCACCACGCAACACGCACCACCCACCACCCACCACCCACCACCCACCACGCACCACCCACCACGCACCACCCACCACGCACCACCCACCACGCAACACGCACCACCCACCACCCACCACGCAACACGCACCACGCACCACCCACCACGCACCACGCACCACCCACCACGCACCACGGAACACGCCCCCCCATGCCCACCACCCTCATCATCCCCGCCCTCAACGAAGCCGACTGCCTGGGCCCCCTGCTGGCCGAACTGCCCGCCGGCGTGGTGGATGAAATCATCGTCGTCGACAACGGCTCGACCGACGACACCGGCGACGCCGCCCGGCGCGCCGGCGCCAGCGTGGTGAGCGAACCCCGCCGCGGCTACGGCTTTGCATGCGCCGCCGGCGCCGCCGCCGCCAGCGGCGACATCCTGGCCTTCATGGATGGCGATGGCAGCTTCGCCCCTGCCGAACTGCCCTCCCTGCTCGCGCCCATCCGCTCGCGCCAGGCCGACCTGGTGCTGGGCACACGGATGGCCGGCAGCATGACCCCCGCCGCCATGCCCCCCCACCAGCGTTTCGGCAACCGGCTGACGGCGCGGCTCCTGCACCTGCTCTACGGCCTCCACCTCACCGACCTGGGGCCGTACCGGGCCATCCGCCGCGACCTGCTGCTGGCGCTGGACATGGAGGAGCGCACCTACGGCTGGCCGGTGGAGATGATGGTCAAATCGGCCCGCCGCCAGGCCCGCATCATCGAGACGCCCGTCAGCTACCGCCCGCGCCTGGCCGGACATTCGAAAGTGGGCGGCACCGTCAAAGGGTCGGCGCTGGCAACCTACCGCATCCTGGCCACCGTCTTCCGCCATGCCTTCTGAGATGGGAGGGGTGGCAGGTGGCAGGCCGCAAGTGGCAGAGCCTGTCCTGAGTGAAACGAAGGATGGCAGGTGGCAAGTGAGGCGTGAAACGTGAAACGTGAGATCCCTTCGCCCTTGCCTCACGCACCACGCACCACGCACCACGCACTACGGAACCCGGAACCCAGAACTCGGAACACTGAACACGCACCACGCACCACGCACCACGGAACCCAGAACTCGGAACTCGGAACACCCGACATGCCCAACCCCTGGACCAACCCCGACCTGCTGCCGCCCGACGAGGCCCGCAGCCTGGCCCGCTTCATCGCCGCCCGCGCTGAAATCCCCGACCAGCGCCAGGCCTACGCCGCCCTGCTCGAAACCCTGGCGCCGCAACCCGGCGAACGGCTGCTGGACATGGGCTGCGGGGCCGGCAACCTGGCCCGGCGGCTGGCCGAACAGGTGGGCGAATCCGGCGAGGTGGTGGGGGCCGACATCAGCCAGGCCATGCTGGAAGTGGCGCGCGAGGGGTCGGCTTTGCCGCATCTGCGCTACGAACAGACCGACGGCCTGGCTCTGCCCTTCCCCGCCGGCTACTTCGATGGCGCCATCCTTGCCCGCACCCTCATGCACGCACAGCACCCGCACGAGATCCTGGTCGAGTTGCGCCGGGTCGTGCGGCCCGGCGGCCGGCTGGCCATCCTGGAGGCCGATTGGGGGACGTGCACCGTCGACCACAGCAACCGGGCGCTCAGCCGCCGCATCATCGACTGGCGCACCGACGCCATCGACGGCGACAACTGGATGGGCCGCCAACTGGTGGGGCGCTGTCTGGAGGCCGGATGGGAGATCGGCGCCGTCAGCATCCTCGCCACCATTGGCCGCAACGCCTCCACCACCCATTTCGGCAGCCTGCGCCGCTGCGCCGACCTGGCCATCCAGCACAGGATCATCACCCAGGCCGAGTACGACGCCTGGGTGGGCGAACTGGACGAGCGTTTGGCCGCCGGCCGCTTCTTCGCTACGATCAACGAAACTATTGTGCTGGCCCGCAAACCGGAGTTCATCTGAGCGGCCCAAAGGAACGAAACCATGCCCTATTCCGTTGGCATCGGCCTCACCAATGCCTGTAACCTGACCTGCGCCCATTGCTACCGCCCCACCGACCGCATCGACTACGTGCCGCTGGCGGCCATCCAGACGATCTGCGAATCGCTGCCGGTGGGCAGCATGGGCATGGGCACGGGCGAGAACATCCTCCACCCCGAATTTGGCGAGATCGTGCACTATCTGCACGGTCGCGGGGTCAAACTCAGCCTCGCCTCCAACGGCTTCGGCCTGACGGCGATGAGCGACGAGTTGTTGGGCATGTTCAACGACCTGGAGGTCTCGATCGATTATCCCACGCGGGCGCAGCAGGATGGGCTGCGCGGTGATGGCAACTGGGAGCTGGTGCACCGGGCCATCGACCGCTGCCATCGGGCGGGCAAGTCGGTGTCGATCCTGGCGACGCTGATGAAGACCAACTGCGACCAAATGGCCGAGATGGTGGCCCTTGCTCGCGGCTTGGGGGCGCATCTGCGAGTCAATGTCTATCAGGCCGTGCGCACCGACGCCTTCCGGCTGAGCTACGAGCAGTTCTGGCGGGCCTATCGCCAACTGTTCGAGGCCGGGCTGGTGGTAAGCTGCAGTGAGCCGATCGTGCGCGCAGTCATGGGCCTGCCAGATGTGGAATCGCCGTGCGGGCGCAACAGCATCCGCTTCGACATGCGCGGCCGCATCATCCCTTGCGTCTATTGGCCGGTGGATGGCGCCAATCCCTACACCGTGGCCGACCTGGTGGAGAAGCGAGAAGCGGTGCTCGACCACGCCTACTTCCAGCAAGCCCGCCGCCAACCTGAAGACGCCGCCCACTGCCCCTGCCAGGGTGGCTGCGCCAGCCGCCGCGCCCTCGACCACAAGCTGGACGGCCACGACGAGTACTGCCCCTGGGCGCACGGCGATGCCATCGACCTGCCCTGGCATCCCGCTCCAGCCGTCGATCTCGTCCGCAGCCGCAACGTCTGCACAACCATCGTGGTCTGAGTGCAGATAGCAAGCGCCCGTTCGCACCTGGGCGTGCTCACTCCCCAACTCACGCCTCACGCCTCACGCCTCACGCCTCACGCCTCACGCTTCACCCCTCACGCCTCACGCCCCACGCCTCACGCCCCACACTTCACGCTTCACGTTTCACGCCTCACGCTTCACGCCTCACACTTCACGCCTCACGCCCCACGCCTCACGCCCCACGCCTCACGCCTCACGTTTCACGCCTCACGCCCTCATGCCCACCTCGACCATCGAACTGACCACGCGCACGACCCTGGCCCCGGCCCTGCCCACACAGCTCTACATCGAGGTCACCAACTACTGCAACTCGCTCTGCGTCTCCTGCCCGCTGACCTACGACCACTTCCTCCCCATCGAGCCGAAGCATCACCTCAGTTGGGAGAACTTCCGCCGTATCGTCGATCAGGTGCCTGAGATCCGGCGGGCCGTGCTGCACGGCATCGGCGAACCGCTGCTCAACCGCGACCTGCCGCGCTTCGTGGCCCATCTCAAGGAACGGGGGGCCTGGGTGCTGTTCAACACCAACGCCGTCCTCCTCGACCGGCGCCGGGGCGACGCCCTGGCCGAGGCCGGGCTGGACGAGCTGCGCGTCTCCCTCGACGCCGTCACACCCGATCTCTATGCCCGGCTGCGCGGCATCGACGCCCTGCCTCGCATCCTCGACAATCTGCGGGACTTCGTGGCCCGGCACGGCGGGCGCGAACGGCCCCGGCTCTCGCTTTGGTTCGTGGGTATGCACGAGAACCTGCACCAATTGCCCGCCTTCGTGCGGCTGGGCGCCGACCTGGGCGCGCCGGAAGTCTATTTGCAGCGGCTGGTGTTCTTTGGCGATGGCGAACGCATCGCCGAAAATGCGACCATGGTCCCGGAGCAGTCGCTCTTCGCCAGCCTGGAACAGCAGCAGGCGGCATTGATCGTGGAATGCGAGCGTCTGGCCGCCGAATTGGGCCTCAAATTCCAGGCTTCGGGTGCGACCACGCCGCACGAGAGCGTAGCCGTCAAAGGCGACCACCCCTGGCAGGGCTGTATGCGACCGTGGCGATTGATGTACATCACCGCCAACGGCAACGCCCTGCCCTGCTGCATCGCCCCCTTCGCCACGCCCGACTACGGCAGCATCCTGCTGGGGAATGTCTTTGCGCAGCCGCTGGCCGAGGTGTGGAACGGGCCGCGCTATCAAGACCTGCGGGCGGCGGTGCTAAGCCAGGCGCCGTCGCCCCGGCCGTGCCAGTTTTGCGGCGTCAAATGGAGCTTGTGAAACGCCTGGCAGGGCGAGGGTGGGCGGCGCTGGCCGGACTCGGCCTGGTCTCGCTGGCGATCTATGCCTGGCTGGGATGGCGTTATCCGCTGGCCGAATTTCTGCGCTGGTCGCGCGCGGGCTGGTTCCCGCCCCAAGAGGCCGACCTGGGCAGCCTGCTCCCCCACCTGGCCGCCTACCTGGGCCTGTTTGCCGCCTACGCCCTGGCCCTGCGCCTCAGCCAGCCCGGCCGGACGCCGGACGCCGGGCGGAGCAAGGTGGGCGTGGTGCTGGTCGTCTGGCTCCTGGCCTCGCTGCTGATGCTGCGGGTCACGCCCGGCGGCGATTCGCACGATGTCTTCGACTACCTCTACCGGGGCCGGATGCTGGTCGAGCAAGGGGCCAGCCCGCTGACGACGACGCCCAACGACCTGCCCCGGCAGCCGTTCTACTATTACACCGCCTGGAAGAAGCACGTGGACACCTACGGCCCGGCCTGGGAATATGCCAGCGGCGGTGTGGCCGGGGTCGTGGGCCGGGGGTTGGAGCGATTCGAGTTGTCGCCCGCTCAGCACGTCTCCTGCCCCGCCTCCACCGCTTCCTGCCGGGCGCTGATGGCCTATGTCAGCGGCTATCGGCTGCTGGCCATCCTGCTGGCGCTGATCTCCGGCGGACTGATCGCGGCCATCGTGCGGCGGGATGACAGCCGGCTGATCCTCCCCGCTCTCGTCGCCTGGTTCTGGAACCCGCTCGTGATCAGCTCGACGGCCCTGGGCGCCCACAACGACGCCCTGCTGCTGGCGCTGCTGCTGGCGGCCTTTGGGTGTTACCAGCGGCGTTGGTGGCTGGCGGGTCTTTTGCTGCTGGCCCTCAGCGCCCATGTCAAGCTCACGGCCTTGATCTGGGCGCCGGCCATGGTCTTCTGGCTGTGGCGACAGGTCGGGCTGCGCCGGACGGTTTTCCTCAGCCTCGCCGCCCTGCTGATCACCCTCCCCCTCTCCTGGCTGCTATACTGGCCGTTGGGCGGCTGGGCCAGCCTGCCGCGGATGTTGCACGAACGGCTGTTGTTTGTGGCCAATTCGCCCTGGCAGCTGCTGCACTACTATCTCTACAAAGTCCGAGAATGGCCGTTGGATACGGTGCGGCTTTACTCCACGCGGCTGCCGAGCTATCTCTTTGCCGTGGCCGGTCTAGCGGTCTCGGCCTGGCTGGTCTGGCGGCGTGGGGGAGCGAAATCGGAGCGCCGGCTGTGGGGGGCAGCGACGGCGGTGGCGCTGCTCTATCTGCTGGTGGGCAGCTTCTGGTTCCAGCACTGGTACATGGTCTGGGCGGCGGCCCCGGCCGCCCTGCTCCCCGACCATCCTTTCACCCGCCGCATCTTGCCCTGGCTGTGTTTCGGGGCGATGTGCAGCAACATCGTCTACGACGCCTTTGCCCGGCTCCCGGCCCCGGCGCTCACCCCGCCGCAGTTGCAGGCGCTGGTGGTGGCGTTGGTTTGGGCGCCGGCGGGGGTGGCGTTTTTGCGGGTGCGAAGTAGTAGGTGCGACGCACTTTGAAAGTGCGTCGCACCTACTGCGCGCTCACCTCCCCGCCGGCGCCATCAACTCATACAACCGATTCGGACTGAGCGGGATCTCCAGGATCTCCAGCTGGTACTCAGGCAGGGCGTCTTCGATGGCCTGGGCGAAGAGCGGCCCCACCGGGATCGCCCCCGCCTCGCCCGCGCCCTTGATCCCCAGCGGGTTCAGCGGCGAGGGCGTCTCGATGTGGTCCATGTGGATGGGCGGGACTTCCATCGCTGTCGGGATCAGGTAGTCCATGTACGAGGCGCTGAGCATCTGACCGCTCTCGTCGAAGACCAACTTCTCGTAGAAGGCGTTGCCGATGCCCTGGGCGATGCCGCCCTGCACCTGGCCCTCCAGGATCAGCGGGTTGATCACCCGGCCGCAGTCGTGTACGGTGACGTATTTCTTGATCTCCAGCATCGCCGTCTCCGGATCGACTTCGACGATCATGGCGTGGATGCCGCTGGCCGTGACCCCCCGTTCGGGGCCGTAGTAGGCGGATGCCTCCAGCCCTGGCTCGATCCCTGGCTTCACCGCCCCGCGCAGGGGATTGGCCTTGGCCGCCAAATCGCCCAGCTTGATCGCCGAAGCGGGCGCGCCTTTCACGCGCACGGCGCCATCCACCAATTCCAGGTCTTCCTCGGCGGCCTCAAGTTCCTCGCTGGCGAACTTGAGGATCTTCTTGCGCACCGCCACCGCCGCGGCATGGATGGCATTGCCCGCCACCACCGCCCCCCGGCTGGCAAATGTGCCCGTGCCCCAGTGGAAATCGGCCGTATCGCCGGTTGACATGCGCACATCGCGCACATCCACCCCTAGCTGATCCGCCACCACCTGGGCAAAGACGGTGAAATGCCCCTGGCCCTGAGTGCCGATCCCGGTCGCCACGCTCACCTTGCCGCCCGATTCGACGTTGATGCGGGCGCCCTCGTAGGGGCCGATGCCCGTGCCCTCGATGTAGCTGACGACGCCGATGCCCACATGTTTGCCCTGCGCCCGCAGCTTTGGCTGTTCTTCGCGCACGAAGTGGTCATAGCCGATCATCTCCAGGGCCTTGTCCAGGGCCGGTTCGTAGTCGCCGCTATCATAGACCAGCGGCACGAAATCCTGGAAGATGACCTCGTTGTTGTAGGGAAAACGGTCGGGCGGGATGAAATTGCGGCGGCGGATGTCGTTCTTGCTGATCCCCAGCTCTTTGGCGGCGAGGTCGAGCATCCTCTCCATCACAAAGACGCCATGCTGCCGGCCTGCCCCGCGATAGGGCGTGACGATGGGCTTGTTGGTGAAGACGGCCTTGAACTCCGATTCATAGGCGGGCACATCGTAGCAGCCCAGGAGTGTACACTGGCTGTTGATCGGCACAGTCAAACCGTAAGGGTCATAGGCGCCGGTGTCGTGCAGGAAGAAATCCTTGAAGCCGAGGATGCGGCCATCCCGGCTGAGGGCTATCTCCGCCCAATGCACCTGATCTCGCTCCTGCGTGGTGGCGAAGAAGTTCTCGCGGCGGTCCTCGATCCACTTGACCGGCCGGCAAAGCTGCATCGACGCCCAGGGAATCAGCATCTCTTCGGGATAGAACATCATGATCTTGGGGCCGAAACCGCCGCCGATGAACGGAGCGATGACCCGCACCTGCGATTGCGCCAGTCCCAGCTTGTTGGCCAGGCCGTTGCGGATGGGGATGGGGGCCTGCGTGGTGTCCCAGATCGTCAACTGACGCATTTTGCCGTCCCAATTGGCCACCACGCCCCGGTTTTCCATCGCCTGGGCGCTGCCGTGGTCGTAGTAAAGCCGCCGCGAGAGGACGACATCGGCCCTTGCTTTGGCGGCGGCGTAGTCGCCTTTTTTCTGGATGGCGTGCGCGGCCAGGTTGTCGGCCAGATCGTCGTGGACCAGGGGGGCGGCCGGGTCGAGGGCCTTCTCCATGTCCACGACCGGCGGCAGGGGCGCCATCTCGACGAAGATGTCTTCGACGGCGTCCTCGGCAATGTAGCGGCTTTCGGCCACGACCATGACGATCGGCTCGCCCACATAGCGCACTTTGTCCCTGGCCAGAGGCGTGTGCGTGCGCTTGCTGAAGACGATGCCATCGATGGGCGGCGGCGAGACCAGCAGCGGCCCTGGCTCCCAATAGTCGCCCAGGTCGGCCGCCTCGTAGACGGCGATGACGCCGGGGCGCTGTTTGGCGAAGGAGGCGTCGATGCTGAGGATGCGGGCGTGGGCATAGTCACTGCGTTTGAAAGCCACGTGCAGCATCCCCGGCAGGTGCACGTCATCGGTGAACAGCGCCTGCCCGGTCAGCAGGGCGGGGTCTTCGTTGCGGGTGATGCGTTGGCCGAAATAGCGGGTTGTCATGGTTTTGCTCAGGGGCTGAGGGTCAGTAGAGTCAGGAGACGGTCTGATACGGTGCAATCAGAACATCAGCCGAAATGCCCAGGCTGGAGTGCAATCTTCGAATCATTGACAAAGTCAGTGGTCGTTTTTTGGTCAGAACTTCTGAAACACGCGCACGACTGCCAATAAAGGGTTCCAAATCCTTGCGCGACAGATCACGGCTTTCCATGTAATAATTCAACGCCTCGATAGGATCAGGATCCGGGATACTGTAATGATGATCCTCGTATCCTTCCACAAGCGCAGTCAATACTTCCAGACGATCTCCTTCCGGTGTTCCTGGCGATGCGTCGAAAAGCAGTTCTATTTCAGCCAAAGCGGCTGTATAGTCTGTCTCTGTCTTGATTGGTCGAATATTCATGGATTCCTCCTGCATACCAGACTTGCAGGGCTTGCCTGGCATTGGTGTGGACTTCCCAAAACTCGCGCAGCGCTCTTCGAGAGATGATTCGCATGTTCGTTACTGATCATAACTCGTTCCCACTACGGGAGCAAGAGACGGAAGCTGGGCCAAGTGTGACCATGCCTCATCCTCCTCCGGCCGCTCCCAATCCCGCGCCAGCGCAGCCTCGCTGAGCAAAGCCAGTTCGCTGACTTCGCTTGTCGCTACTTCGTCGAGAATGGTGACGATGACGCTGTGTGGTTTCGAGTGATGGATGCGTTGCTTCATGACCCCTCGCCTCGCATTTTCTGCGCCGCCAGCTGCACCGCCTCGACGATGTGCTGGTAGCCGGTGCAGCGGCAGAGATTGCCGGAGATGGCCAGGCGGATTTCGGCCTCGGTGGGGTTCGGGTTCTGCTCCAGATAAGGCAGCAGTGTCATCAGGAAACCGGGGGTGCAGAAGCCGCATTGCAGGCCGTGCGCCTGGCGGAACGCCTCTTGCAGCGGGTGCAGGTTCTGCGGGCCGGGGGCCAGGCCCTCCACCGTCATCAGCTGGTGGCCGTGGGCCTGGACGGCGAACATCAGGCACGAGCGCACGGGCTGGCCGTCGAACAGGACGGTGCAGGCGCCGCAGACGCCGTGTTCGCAGCCGACATGGGTGCCGGTCAGCCCCAGTTCGTGGCGCAAGAAATCGCTCAGCAGCAGCCGCGGCTCGACCGCGGCCTCATAGACCCGGCCGTTGACGGTGACGCTCACTTTCATCAATTCGCTCATCTCAGGCTCCTCTTCCTTGCGCTCGTGCAAAGGCGGTGGTCAGCACTCGCCCGCCCAACACCCGCGCCAGGTGGCGGCGGTAGGCGGGGGTGGCGTGGATGTCGCTGTTGGGGTCTACATCGACGGTAGAAGCCAGTTCGGCGGCCTGGGCGATGCTGTCCGGGCCGGGCCGGGCGCCTTTAAGGGCGGCGGCAGCCTCCTTCGCCGCCACGGGGCCATCGCCCACGCCAAAGAAGGTGAGGCGGGCAGCCTGGCAGACCCCGGCGGCGTCCAGCTCGACCAGCGCCGCCGCCCCCACCAGGGCGTAGTCGCCATGCCGCCGCGAGACTTCCTGCACGCTCCAGCCGCTGCGCGGGGGCAGGGGCAAGAAGGCGACCTCGGTCAGCAGTTCGTCCGGCTCCAGGGCGGTGGTGAAGAGGCCGAGAAAGAAGTCATCGGCCTCGATCCAACGCAGCCCACGCTGGCTGCGCGCCTGCACCCGGCCTTGCAGGGTCAGCAGCACCGCTGGCAGTTCCGAGGCCGGGTCGGCATGGGCGATGGAGCCGCCGAAGGTGCCGCGGTTGCGGATCTGCGGGTGGGCGATCAGGGGCATGGCCTCGTGGATGAGGGGGGCGCGTTCGGCGACGACGGGGCTGTGCTCGACCTGGGCGTGCCGGCTCATGGCGCCGATGCGGACGCCGCCATCGTTGCCGGGCCGGATGGAGGCCAGGTCGAGGACGCCGTTGAGGTCGATCAGCACCGACGGTTGCGCCAGCCGGAAGTTCATGGTCGGGATCAGGCTCTGCCCGCCGGCCAGAATCTTGGCGTCGTAGCCGTGTGTGGCCAGCAGGCCCACGGCTTCGTCGAGGGTCTTGGGGGCGTGGTAGGTGAAGGGGGCTGGTTTCATAGGAGATTGGAGATTGGAGATTAGGGATTGGCGTCGGCAAGAGTCAGGGTTTCAAGCCAAATAAGCTCATCTTCGGTGAAGAGGGAAGTATCGGCGTCGGACGCCCAGACCACATAATCGGGTCCGGGTTCGCGCAGATGGCGCGATTCGGTAGTCTCGGTGCGTTGCTTCTTGATATCGGCTGCAAAGGCATTGAGTTGGCGAGCGAGATGGGTCAGTTCCGAAGCATGGTGTTGGACGACGCTCGGCGACATCAGCGCACGAGCTAAGGCCCGGTTGAGCCAGTACTTGGTCTCGAAGACACTGCCACGGGCATAGTACAAGAACTGCAACTTTTCGCCATAGTGAAATCGGCCAAATGCTTCGGCGATGTTGGCGCCTACCGAATCACTGGCTCGGACAAGCTGCGATCCCATCGAATCACGGGCGAAACCATCCCAGCGCAGCACATCCTTCCAAATCGCATCAGCAAGCGCTTCTGCCTGTTGCAGCACTCTCAAATCCTCAAGCGGCGTCGCCATAGCGAATCTCCAATCTCCAATCTCTAATAACCACTCTCTACTCCTCCGTAAACGCCGCCGCCCTCGCAAACGCCGCTTCGCCGCCCTTGAACAGCCAGGGGAAGCAGCCGAGGGTGATGCGGCGGTTGAGCAGGGCCGGGTTGCCGATCTCGCCGCCCAGGTTTTCGACGTGGACGCAATCGTGCGGGAAGAGGGCGTTATGGGTGAGCTGGTAGGCCGAGTCGGGGAAGAGGACGCTCATGTTCTCCTCGCCGAATTTGGCCACACACTTGGCCCGGACTTTGGCCCAATGCTCCAGCCCGCCCCTGCCCAGGAAGCGACCGATGGGCAGGTTCATGGGGTGGTCGGTCGAGACCATGTCCACGCCCCACAGGTGGATTTTCTTGCTCAGCAGCCAGTCGCAGATGCTGTAATGCGGGCCGGGATGGCGATGGATGTATTTTTCCTCGTCGGGCGAGGCCCCAAACTGGCCGTATTTCGACCAGCCGGTGTAGATGTAGAGGATGTCGCCCTCGCGCACCTCGACGCGCTTCTCGATGTCCTCTGGGCCGAAGATGTCCAGCTCGTCCAGCATGTCGCTGAGATCGACGATGACGCCGGGGCCATACAGCCAGTCCAGCGGCAGCTCATCGATGGTTTTGCCGGCGGTGACGAAGTGCCGCGGCGCATCGAGATGCGTGCCCATGTGGTTCGAGGTCTGGATGTATTGGGCGTTGACGCCGTGCTCCGATTTCCGCTTGAAGTACTTGACCTCGAACGGCGGGTAGAACGGCCAGAACGAGCATTCCTGGTTGAGGGGTTGGGAAAGGTCGTGGATTTTCATTGTGTTGGGTCTCCATAAACTACGGCTCCTTTCGCTTGCAGGCGCCACGTGCTAGAATGGCCTCTGCAATCGAATGGAGGTTCGAAATGAGTACGGTAACACTGCAAGGCCCGGTAGTCGTCCTACCGGAAAAGGATTATGAACAACTTCTCGCCCGACTGACGCGACTGGAACGACTGGTGGCGGAATGGAGCGAGAATCGAGAGGATATCAGAATGATGCGCGAAGCCGAGGTCGAATATCGCACCGGCGATAGCACAGGGTTTACTGATCTGTTGGCTGAAATGCGGGCCGAACGCGAATGAAATACCGGATCGACGCCGCTCGTTCTCGCCTCAAGAAGGAACTGAGGCGAATTGCGGCAGTTGAATTGGAGCAGATTGCGCAAGCGGTGTTGGATTTGGGGAACGAACCGCGGCCGGCAGGGGTGGTTCAATTGCAGAAAGACGTCTATCGGATTCGGGTGGGCGATTATCGTATGGTTTAC
Source organism: Caldilineales bacterium (assembly GCA_019695115.1). GTDB lineage: Bacteria > Chloroflexota > Anaerolineae > J102 > J102 > SSF26. The sequence goes on from JAIBAP010000013.1 coordinate 19,518, forward strand.
ATTCGCAATAATGACGAGAAGCTGGTTGTGATTCGGTGGGCATGCGCTAGGGTAAAGCTATTTGTCGGGATGCTGACAAACTTTTCGACCGGCTCGTCCAGTCGGAAATTAAGTAGTCATGTTCAAATTCAACTTTTGTCACGACATAGTGTTTTATCCCCATTTTACCCAATCTGATCCGATTAAATGATATCTCGCATCGCAACGAGTACAATGCTTGTATCGATTGCCGTTTGACGAAATCTCAATGTATTCCCAATTATGATATTCGCCACTTGGACATGTATCATCATTATGAGATATCCTCGTATTTCCGAAGGTTCTCATGTTTTTATACTTACTTCTATCTATTTTTGCAAGATTGCGCCTATTGTGCTGCATAACAGACCAGTTTACTAGAAGTCCAGTCAATGCCCCAATGATTGCGCAGACAAAAATTGGACTTAGCACATAATTAGCTGTAATCGAACTATAAGGAATAAAACTCATAATAAACCACAGATATTGATGCATAGGTCTAAACAAGAAGATATATATCAAAGATATGGATATAGCCCATAAATAGTATATAATCAAAAAAATAGCGTGACTTCCCTCATCTCCACCAGATAGAGGATACATCAAGAAATAATCAAGTATTGTTATAAGAAATAAAGGTCCAATCATTAACAAGAAAATTATCACGATATCTGTTCTTAGCAGCAAATGGGTAAATATTCCAACAAAAGCTCCGTAGATGAAGCCGATAATTGCAGTGCGTCGCTTATTCATATAAATATCAGGATAGTCAGAAAAATAGATATTGGCAAGTTTCGTCGTCTGTGAAAATGGGCTACCAACAATCTCTCTGGCGAACGCGTTTCAACTACCTATCACCTGCAGTTCATCATCAAGAATCGCTTCTAGATTGGGCAGTACTCGCAAACTCTCGAACTTCAATGCCATCGTTGGTTCTTTCACGTAAGGGAGCAATATTCAGTTCCGCCATCTAAACCCAAGTCACTTTGAAAACATAAGTTCGGCTTCTGACGTGACGATGGACGATAGACGGTAGACGATAGCCAACTCCTCATGCAGGGGACGGATCGTCCATCGTCCATGGTCTATCGTCATTGACAAAACTACTGTTCTCTAGGTGATTTCAGTTTAGTATCCATACATCTCCGCAAATGCCACCAATGCTTCTTCAAAGATCTCCATCGGCGGCCTGACCAGCCCCGCGCCCACCTGCCCGACGCCGGCGTTCTTGTGGGCGATGCCGGTGTTGATGCGGGGCGTGATGCCCGTTTCCACCACCTTGCGGATGTCGATGCCGGTGGGCGTGCCGCGGAAGTCGAGGGCCGGCATGGTGTAGTATTTGTGCTCGGCGAAGGTGATTTCGAACATCTCCATCGTCGTGTTGATGGCGTCTTTGGGCGTACCGCTGACGAAGGTGACGATGGCCGGAGCCGTCGCCATGGCAAAGCCGCCGATGCCCGCCGTCTCGGTGATGGTGCTGTCGCCGATGTCGCCGCTGGCATCCTCGGCGCTGAAGCCGGGGAAATAGAGGCCGCGCGGCATGCCCACCGGCCCGGTGAACCACTGCTCGCCCAGCCCGCTGACGCGAATCCCGAAATCGGTGCCATTCCGGGCCATGACCGAGACGATGGTGCTGCCTTCGATGCCGAAGCCGGCGTCGGCGCTGGCTTTACAAGCCGCCATCACCGGGTTGAGCACGGCCAGGGCGTTGTCGCCGATGGCTTTGAGGATGTCGGCGGCAATCTGCGGCGTGGGCGCGGCTTTGGCCACGTGCGGGGCCAGCGCCTTCAGGTAGAGGATGGAGCCGGCCTTGTTGCGGTTGTGGCCCTCATCGCCCATGTGCAGGGCCTCGCCCAGCAGCGCCCGGATGTCGATGCCGCCGCTGGCGGCGATGGCGTCGCCCAGCACCGGGGCCATGACCTGGTTCATCCAGCCCATGCGCGCCATCACGCTGGCATCGTAGGCGCCGTAGCGCAGCACCTTGCCGTAGCCCTCGTTCAGGTTCGAGTAGGCGAAATTGCCGTGCGTCTTGTTCTCGACGATGTAGACCTGCATCGAGGCCGAGGTCAGCCCCGCCATCGGCCCCACCGATTGGTGATGGTGGCACGGCTCCAGCCTGATCTCGCCCGACGTCACCAGCCTCTCGGCCTCGGCCTCATCTTTGGCCTTGCCCTCGAAGATCAGCGCCCCGGTAATGGCCCCGCGCATCGGCCCGGACGCCCGATCCCACGTGATCGGAGGTCCGGCATGTAGAAGCAGATCTTCGCTCATGCCGGGGATGACATCCAGCGCCTTGCCCACGCCCACCAGCACGGGCCGGGCTTCGATCATGCGGTCGGTGGCTTCACGATTGGCTTGGTCGATGTTCATAGAAAGACAACCTTTGGTGTAGGGATTGAACGTATTGATGAAATGTGTTGCGTGGTGCGTGTTGCGTATTGCGTGGGATGCGACGAAATGCCCTTTGCTGTCCTCTCAAATCACGAATGACACGAATGGACGAATAACACGAATCGTTCTCCAAGAACTACTTGCGATCTGCGATCCTTCGTTTCACTCAGAGCCTGCCCTGAACGGAGCGAAGGGACAAGCTCTGCCACTTGCGACCTGCCACCTTACACCTCATGCATGGCCGATAAACTGCCGATTGCTTGCCGATAAATTGCCGATAAACGGTAGGAGCGCGCCCGTCGCGAGGGATCGACGATCTCCAGAAGGCCTTGTTGCACCCAATCGGCGACGAGATTCCGGGCGCTGCGCTCCGACAGGGCTAATATACGGGCGACATCGGCGGCGGTGATGCGGTCGGTGCGAGTAAAGAGGCCGAGGACGAGTCGGGCGCGAGGATCGAGTTGGCGCAAGGCTTCGGGTTCGGGCTGCGGCGGGCGCTGGGACAGGCGCAAGGCTTGTTCCTGCGCCCATTTGAACACGCGCGCCAGGGTATCGACAAAATACACCAGCCACGGGGTCAGGTCGGCCTCCGCCCTGCCTTCGTAGTAGTTGTGGTGGGGGTGCGTGACCAGCGCCCGATAGTAAGCAGGCAGGTCGTGGGCGTGGTATTCTTCCAGCGAGAAGAAACCGTTGAGGCCGTAGCCGTTGCGATGAAGGATGAACGTGGCCAGCAGCCGGGCGGTGCGCCCGTTGCCATCGAAATAGGGGTGGATGGTGACGAATTGATAATGCACCAGCCCGGCGATGAGCGGCGCCGGCAGCCCGTCCGCCTCTGCCTGCCGCGCCCAGGCCGCCAATTCCTGCATCAGACCCGGCACATCTTTGGCTTCGGGCGGGAGATAGACAATCGCCCCCGTCGCCGCATCGCGAATGACGTTCTGTCCATCGCGATACGGTGTGGGTTTGGCCCGCGGGCCGTACTCCACCAGTGCGTGCAAACGGCGGATCAAGTCTTCGGTCAACGCCTGGCCTTGAGTAGCCCATGTCTCCACCCGCAAAAGCGCCTGCCAATAATTGCGCACCTCCCGCGCATCCCGCTCGCGGCCCGAAAAGATCAGGCGGGCTTGCGTGATCGCTCGTTCGGCCTCCTCCAGGGTCAGGCGATTGCCCTCGATCCGGGTCGAGTAGTGGGCAGAGCGCAGCCGCGCCCGCTGCCGCAACTCGGCCTCGGCTGCCACCGAAAGCGGCGTCCGCTCGACCACGGCTTTGGCCGCCTCGATGGCCATCAAACGTTGGGCCACGAGCGGCGTGATCGTGAACGACGGGCGCCAGGGCGTGGACATGGCCTAACTCTGCCGCATCCTGGCCAGGATCGCCGCCAGCCGCTCGTTGCCACCGGCGGGCGGGCGAGTATCCAACTGCACGACCGCCGCGCCCTGAGCGGCCAGGCTCTCGGCAAAGGATTCCAGGCCAGTGTGATAGTTCATTGAATCAGTATGCCTCGGGTTTTTATTTCCCAAGCCAGTGGGCGTTCATCGCGAAATTGCTCAGGGCGGAAGCCAACCACCTCAAAGCGCAAGTCTACATCCGTCGCCGTGGTCGTCAATCGCATCCAGTCTTGTAGTCGATCACCGCTTAGGCTAGGCGAGACGATAGCCACATCGATGTCGCTATCTGCATCCGCCACACCCGTAGCATAAGATCCGTAAAGATAGGCCGCTTCGACACGTATTTCTTGTAGTTTCAGGATGCGCAGAAACTTGCGCACGAGTTGCACTGCTTCGACTTGGGGAATTTGCTCTACCACTCTCAGCGAATCTGTGACTTCAGCCATGTCGCCACCTCCAGAATGACATCCATTTCTCGGTTAGCCATTCCCTCTCATTCTCGCTAAAATCCCCGCCAGCCGCTCATTCCCGCCGGCGGGCGGGCGCCAATCCAACTGCACCACCGCCGCGCCCTGGTCGGCCAGGCTCTCGGCAAAGGATTCCAGGCCGGCGTTCAGGGCGGCGAGCGGGCGGGTGAGGGTGGCAAGATCGACCGGCGGCAGCCCGGACACGCCCGCCAGATCGCGCACGATCCCGCCGGCATGCTCCACCGCCGCCTGATTCGTGGTGAAGACCCTGGCCCCCGCCGCCTGGAGCTGCTCGATCTGCCCCCACATCCCCTGCGGATCCTCGTCCGTCCCCACCACCACCGCCGTGACTTCCAGCTTGCGGCCTTCCTGCGCGGCGGCGCTGATCGCCTGGCCAATGGCCGGAGCCAGTTCGGAGGCCGGGTCGGTGTGCGAGCCGTAGCCCAGCACCACATCCAGCAGGATGACGGCCACTTCCGGGTCGGCGGCTTCCTGGCGCAAACGCCGGATGCGCAGGTCGTTGTCCATCATCGGGTGCAGCCGCCCGACCGTGAACACATCGTCGCCCAGGTCGATCAGGCTGTGCTCGCGGCTTTGCAGCGGGTTCTCCAGCTTGAAGGCTTTGTCAAGCGGCGTGTTCGAGTAGACGGCGGGCAGGTAGTCCTGCAAAAGCAGCAGGGCCTCGTAGGCCAGGGTGCCGCCGGAGAAGAGGCCGCGGAGGTAGTGTGAGGAAGTGGAGATTGGAGATTGGTTATTGGTTATTGGAGATGGGTGATTGGAGATTTCGACGGCGAGTTCGGCGGCCTGGTCGAGGGTGCGGGCGAAGTGGAGATTGCCGGTTTGAGCGGCCGACGGCGTGTAGCCGATGAAGTCGATCACCACCGGTTTGCCCGCGGCCCGCGCGGCCTGCAACACCCGCGCCGCCACCTGCGCCGCCGGCGGCTTGGAGATCAGCACGATGACTTTCGTTTCGGGGTCGCGGGCCAACAGGTCGAGCGCCTGTAAAGCCGTGATCGCCCCCACCCGCTCGGAGAGATCCCGCCCGCCCGTGCCCAGCGCCTGCGTCACCCCGCTGCCCAATTGATGGATGCGCGACGTGACCATCTGCAGGCCCGTACCCGCCGCGGCCACGACGCCGATCGGCCCCCGCCGCACGCGGTTGGCGAAACCCAGCCCCACGCCATTGACGATGGCCGTGCCGCAATCCGGCCCCATCACCAGCAGGCCCTTCTGGCTGGCCGTTTGCTTGAGGGCGATTTCATCCTCCAGCGGCACATTGTCGCTGTAGAGGAAAACATGCTTGCCCAGCCCCAGCGCCTGCCGCGCCACCCCGGCCGCGTGCTGCCCCGGCGCCGAAACCAGCACCCACTGCGCTCCTGGCAGCATCTCCGCCGCCGTCGCCAGCGATTTGGGCCGGTAGTCCTGCTCGCCGCCGCCCCGTTTGCGGGTGAGCAGCGCATCCACCTGGGTGATGGCGGCCTGCGCGTCGGCGGCTGTCGCCCCCTTGACCACGATCAGCAGGTCATCGGCGCCGGCGGCCTGCGCGTCCAGGGTCAGCAGGCCGCTTTGGGCCAGGATGTCCTTATTGGCGCCCGTGCCCATGACGACCCCGGCATCGAGCACCCCGGCCAGCGCGGCCAGCGAGCGTTGCAATTGCATGAGAACCACGGAATCGTAATAGGCCCCGCGGCGGATTTCGGCGTTGATAGCTGCCATAGCGATCTCGGTGTGATGTTTGGGGAAGGGTGGAGCGCGGTATGGGGTCGAGTCTAGCACAAGTTCTGGTCGCGGGCAATGGAAGGATGGGTTCTTCTACCGGGCCAGAAACTCCTCCGGCGTCAGCACGGGTAGCGCCGTCTTGCCACGGAAATGACGCGCATTCCAGGTCACGAAGACATCGACGCCGGCTGCGCGTTCCACAAGACCCAGGATCAGCGCGTCCAGGAACGGCAAAGGCTGCTGGCGCATGCGCTCCAGCGTCTGGTCAACCAACTCCCGCTGAAAGAACGCCTCGGCGTCCTCGCCCTGCGCCGGCGGCAAGAGCACGGTCAGATGGTAGCGATCTTGCAACCAGGAGGGCCAGCGCGCCAACCGTTCGGCAAGCAGGGTGAAGGAAAGCTGGCCGAGCAACTCCATGACCGAGTAAATGGTCACCACGGGGGTCTGGTCCCGCGCCATCTCCAGGAAGCGGGCGTTGGCCTCCTGCCGGGGATCGCGGTGGAAGGCAAAGGCAAGCACCAGCACATCCGTGTCTACGGCGACCATGCGCGCCCCCGGCGGCCGGCCATGAACTCATCCAGCGAATGCTCCGCCTCCAATTCGGCCAGATCCGCCCGCACCAACTCGGCCAGCGCCTCTGCCTGACGCAGGGACTCGGCATCTGTCTGCGGCGGATGCAGGCGCACCGGCGGCGGCGTTGCCATCATCGCCGCCTGCAGGCGCTCCACTTCGGCGGCGGGCACGCGGCGATAGCCACTTTTGGGCAAGCGCGCCATGCGGATCAGACCCTGGCGCTCCCAGCTGCGCAGCGTTTGCTCGTGCACGCCCAGCAAGTGCGCGGCCCGTTTGAGCGTCAGATAGGGGGTTGGCTGTGGCATGGTTTGGCTCCTGTTTGTTGCCTGCGTTCACAAACTTTCGCGCTTTTGGTAACTTTTGTCAATATTCATGCTGCCCTCAGGCCAATAGATGCGCGGCGAACGCTTTGATGCTAGAATGAAGCTCGTGTTGACCTCTTGTCGAAGCAAGGGCTTCCAACTGTCAACCATACACACACAGGGAGGCTTTCCATGGCCATCGATTTGAATAGCACCAACATCGATCTCACCGACCCGGTCTATGAGTCGCTGTTGCGCGACTTGCAAGGCAACATCCTCAAGAGCCACGGTCGCGAAAACGCACTCCACCTCTTCCTCCGTTTCACTGCCGAACCTGCCGCCGTCAGGTATTGGCTGAGGGACTTCAGCCAGCACTACGTAGGCTCGGCAGCCGATCAACTCTTGAAATGCGAAATCTTCCGCAAAGACGGCACGTGCGGCGGCTTGTTTGCCAACTTCCTGCTGACGGCTGCCGGTTACCGGCGTCTGGGCTACGATGAAGACCAGTTGCCCGCCGATGCCAGCTTTCGGGCCGGTTTGAAGCGACGCCGAGACCAGCTGAGCGACCCGCCCGTCGCTGCCTGGGAGCCAGGGTTTCAGGACGAGATCCATGCACTGATCCTGTTGGCCGACGATCAGGCCCCGCGCATGAACGCAGCTGCAGCTGTTATCCGATCCAGCCTGAACGAAATCGCCGAGATCACATCCGCCGAGCCTGGAGCCACGTTCAGAAATGGTCAAGGCCAAGCCATCGAACACTTCGGCTTCGTGGATGGCATCAGCCAGCCTCTGTTTCTGGCGATGGACATCGAAGCCGCCGTTGCCAACGGATCAGATGGCTACAATCCGAGCGCGCCGCTTTCCCTTGTGCTCAGGCGCGACCCGCATGGCGCTGGCGAGACCAGTTTTGGCAGCTTCATGGTTTTTCGCAAGCTGGAGCAGGACGTGAACGGATTCCGCGCCAGAGAGAAAGAACTCGCCGCCAGACTGGGCGTGGATGCAGAACTGGCCGCAGCCTATACGATCGGTCGCTTTCGGGACGGCACGCCGGTGATACTGCACGATCGAGCGATGGGCGCTGAAGAACCGGCCAACGATTTCAACTATGGCGCTGATCCTCACGCCGCTCGCTGTCCCTATCACGCCCACGCCCGCAAGGTCAATCCGCGGGGCGAAGCCGCGGCCCTGGATCACACGCCTTTCGAGCAAGAGCTGGGCCACCGCATCGTCCGGCGGGGCATCAGCTATGGCCCGTTGACGTTCGAGCCGGCGACTGATGAGAGGGTGGGATTGCTGTTCATGTGCATGCAGAGTGACATCGGCAATCAGTTCGAGTATATGCAAAGCGCCTGGGCTAACAAGACGAACTACGCCGCCGTGGACGCCGGCCTGGATGCCATCGTCGGGCAGGGCAAGCAAACAGATGGAGGCCAACGTTGGCCCCGCCGTTGGGGCGACGAAGCTGACAAAGCGCAGTTCAATTTCGCTAACTTCGTGACCATGCGCGGCGGCGAGTATTTCTTTGCCCCCAGCTTGAGCTTTCTCAGGCAAGGCGCCTGATCCGTCGCCGCCTTCCCTATGTGACTCGTCCGCCAAACAAGATACACTACCACGTTGCTAACAATCGCTTTGCCTGAAGCCCGAGTTGCCGCTGTTCACCCGGCCGGTGTGCTCGCTGTCCCCGTCTCGCGCAGATACTGAAGCACTATCGCTTGCCAAACGACTGAGATTATGCTATAGTCTAAACTAGCTTAGTTTAGACTATCTTGCTTGATGAGGTGTGAGATGTTCGTCAATCGCGTGCGCGAGCTGGCCTTTCTTGAAAAACGTTTTGCTTCTGGCCAAGCCGAGATGGTGGTGCTGTATGGCCGGCGCCGCGTGGGCAAGACAGAGCTGCTACGGCGCTTCTGCGAGGGAAAACGCTGCTTCTTCTATGTAGCCGATTTGGGCACCGAGGCCAGCACGCTGGCCGAGATGAGCCGTCGCTACGGAGCGATATTTCACAACGACCCCGAAAGCACGCACTTTGCCACCTGGGATCAAGCCTTCAAAGCTCTGGCGCGACAGGCAGGCGAGGAACGGCTGATCGTTGTACTCGACGAATTCACTTACCTCTTGCAAACAAGCCCGGCTCTGCCATCTATCCTGCAACGACTATGGGACGAGACATTGCAGCATACCAATATCATGCTCATTCTTAGTGGCAGCTACGTTGGCATCATGGAACGTGAAGTGCTGGCCTACCGCGCGCCTCTATACGGCCGTCGCAGTGGGCAGTGGCATCTCCAGCCGCTGAGCTTTGCCGATGCTCGACTCTTCCTCCCTGGCTACAGCCTATTCGATCAAGTACGAGCCTACGCCATACTTGGAGGCGTCCCTGCTTATTTGCGCCAGTTTTCAGACCGGCGACCACTCTTAGACAATATCGAGGAGGAGATCCTCAGTCAGGGAGCGTTCCTATATGATGAGCCGCGCTTTCTCTTGCAGATGGAATTGCGCGAACCTCGTGTCTACTTTGCCATTCTAGAAGCTATCGCCACCGGGCATCTGCGACAAGGTGAGATCAGCCAGGCAGTAGGGGTAAAGGGCGCCTCGCTTGGCTACTACTTGAATACACTCCGCGAGCTTGGCTTGATCGATCGCATGGCGCCAATCACTGACACCGATGCGCTGTCTTCACGACAGGGCCGCTACCATTTGAACGATCCATTCTTCCGTTTCTGGTTTCGTTTCGCCTACCGCGAGCGCGTTCACCTGGAGCAGGGAGAAACGGGTACAGTGCGCCTACTAATTGACGATCAGCTGGATGCATTAGCCGGCCGGGCGTTCGAGGACATTTGCCGGTCTCGCGTTTTGGACCTGTCAGCGGCCAACCGCATTCCCTTCCGGCCCAGGCGAGTTGGGATGTGGTGGGATTCGCAGACGCAGATAGACGTGGCAGCCCTTGACGACGAGTATATCCTCCTTGCTGAGTGTCGCTGGCGTTCGCGTCCCATCGGCCCTGATGTTTTGGCTGAACTCAAGCGCAAGACAGGACGCGTTCCGGGCGGTCGGCATCAGGTGCTGGCGCTTTTTTCGCGAGCAGGATTCACTACGGCGCTACAGAAAGAAGCGACGAGTCAGGGTGTGTTGTTGTTCGGCCAGGAAGACGTGCTTGGTTCCTCACCACCACCATCTCCGCCATAGTCGCCAACGCCATCTCTTCGGGCGTGCGCCCGCCCAGGTCGAGGCCGATGGAGTTGTGAATGCGCCGCAGCTGTTCCTCGTTCACGCCCAGCTCGCGCAGCCGTTTGGCCCGTTTGGCCATGGTCTGGCGCGAACCGAGGGCGCCGATGTAGCGGACGGGGCTGCGCACGGCCAGGACCGGCAGGTCGATCTTGTCGTCGTGGCTGAGGACGTCCAATGTCCGGCGCACCAGGCCGCTGTTCACCCAACGCTCGTCCACCGTGGGGAAGAAGTCGCGGTCGAGCAGCCATTTGCGCAGCCAATAGCCCATGCGGATCTGACCCTGGCGCTCCCAGCTGCGCAGCGTCTGCTTGTGCATACCCAGCAAGTGTGCGGCCCGTTTGAGCGTCAGATAGGTGGTTGGCTGTGGCATGGTTTGGCGCCTGTTTGTTACCGGCGTTCACAGACTTTTGCGCTTTTAGCAACTTTTGTGGACATCCTTATGGCGCCCGATCACGCGACGCCGCCAACTCCACCCAAAACCCACTCCCCCTTCCCACCTCACTCTCCACCCCCACCCGGCCGCCCTGGGCCGCGACCCACTCCAGGCCCTCGATGCGGTCGGCGGCTTCGACGCGGGCGGTGAGCATGATGATCGGCGTCCCCGCCAGGTGCTTATCCTCCCGCACGATGCGGGTGATCTCCCAGCCATTGCGGCCGGGCAGCATCAGGTCGAGCACGACCAGATCTGGTCGTTCGCTGCGCAACAGGGCCAGGGCGGCCTCGCCATCGAAGGCGGTGAGCACGCTGAACCCGGCCTGTTCGAGATAGGAGCGCACAAGCCGGGCGATCTGGCGGTCGTCATCGACGACGAGGATGCGGTGGGGCATGGAGGGAGTGGAGCGTGAGGTTTGGTTACTATCCACGATCCATGATGGATTCGTCAACTCTGTTCCCGGGCGTTCATCACGGCAACCAGGCAACTTCGCCCGCCAATTGTTGACAACGCCGATGCCCGATGCTACTATACCTTAGTATACCTTAATAGTCATCGCTATACAATTGCTGTTGTTTCCATCTCCGAGGAGCGATCCAATGCCGTCAGCATCCCGCACGCCCACCCACCGCCAGCGCGTTCAGACTGCGTTGCGCCACCAACAGCCCGACCGCACCCCGGTCGATTTCCTGGCTACGCCCGAAATCTGGACGCGATTGGTGGAGCGCCTGGGCATCGAAGCCCCCGCCCCAGCCGAGGCCGATTTCTTCGACCGGCGCTGGGAGGCCGTTCAGCAGCATTTCGAGGTGGACATGCGGCTGATCTCTTACGACCAGTTCTGCGCCCCGCCCGAATCGGCGCTGCACCCCGGCGCCGAGGTCGATTGGTGGCATGCGCTCAGTCGCTCGACGCCAAACCGCATGTGGCGGCAGAAGCTGCCGGATGGCTCCTGGCGCGACATCTGGGGTCATGTGATCGGCATCGTCAATAATCCCACCGGCGCCTATGAGGAATTCAGCGAGTGGCCGCTGAGCAAGGCGCGCAGCGTCGAAGACCTGAAAAGCCATCCCTGGCCCAACCCCGACTGGTGGGATTTCAGCTCGCTGCCCAATTTGACCCGGCAGTACGAGGCGATGGGCGACTACTATCTGCGCTTCCGCATCGGCTCCGTCTTCGAGATCGCCTGGCAAATCCGGGGCATGCAGGAGTTTCTGATGGATTTGGTGAATCAGCCCCAGATCCCGGCCTACATCATGGAACGACTGACCGAAATCTATGTCGAGAACACCAAACGGGTGCTGGAGATCGCCGGGGATCGGCTGGATATGGTCTACTTCTACGATGATGTAGCGACGCAGAATTCGCTGATGATCTCGGAGCGGATGTGGCGCAAGCTCGTGCGCCCACTCCACGCCCGGCTGATCGAAGTCGCCAAGTCCTACGGCAAGCCGGTCATGTATCATTGCGACGGCGCCATCTACCGTCTCATCCCTGAGATCATCGACATGGGCGTGGATATGCTCAACCCGGTGCAGGCCGACGCCGCCGGCATGGATCCGCAGCGCCTGAAGGATCAGTTCGGCGACCGCCTGTGTTTTCATGGCGGCATCGACATCATCAAGACGCTGCCTCGCGGCACGGTGGACGACGTGCGCCACGAGGTGTCCGAACGCATCCGGGTGTTGGGCAACGGCGGCGGCTATGTCATGGCCAGCTCGCATCACATTCAATCGGATACGCCGTTGGATAACATTTTTGCCATGTACGATCTGGCTTTGCGCTAGCGGCGGTGAGCCGCGAAGGACGCCCAATTTTTTGACACCAAGTGTAGCTTCTGCTACTATACCTTGCTAGATGTCACCCCGAAATCGTTGTCCATTCACACTCACTCAATCTTGCGAGGCAACACAGAAGGTGAATTGTGTTCGATCGCACCGGGCCGACGCCTATCTACGTGCAGGTCAAAGAATGGATACGGCAACAAATCCTGAGCGGCGTCTGGCCCAGGCACTATCGGCTGCCCCCTGAGATCGACCTGGCCGCAACCTGGCAACTCAACCGGGGGACGGTGCGAAAGGCAATTGGGGAGCTGGTGGAGGAGGGGACGCTTCTGCGGACGCACGGGCGAGGGACTTTTGTCGCCTCCGACGCCCTGGATCAGGCGCTAGCCGAGCGTTTGGTAACCTTTTCGGAAGACCTGATCAACCGCGGCATTCCCTTTTCGACCAGGGTGTTGGAGCAAGTTGTATTGCACGCGCAGGAGGAGTTGGCTGCCAGATTCGAGCTATCACCTGAGGCAAAACTGTTCTTTCTCAAACGTCTGCGTCTGGTGGATGGCGTGCCGATCATCGTGCTGCACAACTATGTCGTCTACGGCTACTGTCCAGGCATCGAAAGGGTTGATTTCACGCGCCATCGCTTGTTCGAGGTGTTGGAAAAGCACTTCGGGCTGCAATTGCACCACGGGCGGCGTTGGTTTCAGGCGCAGCGCGCCGACGCCGAAGCCGCCGATCTGTTGGGCATCCCCGGCGGCGAGCCGGTGATGTACATCGAACAACGCTCGCAGTTGGAAGACAACGCCCTGGTCGAATTTTCGGAACTGTGGCTGCGCGGCGATCGTTTCCGGCTGACGGCAGAACTGCGGCGCGATGCGTTGCGCGCCGACGCGGTGACACTGAACATGGTGCAGCATGCAGACAACGCCGTCCATTCGATCTAAGGAGCACTGACCGTGAGCGAACTGGCAACGACAGACACCGACAGTCACAGAGAAGCGATGGGGCTGGCAAACCGGGTGCGGAGGCTGTTCCTGGCGCGGGAGACGGGCGTCTTCATCGCCCTGCTCCTGATGTCTTTGTTCTTGTGGCAAGCCACGCCGGCCTTCATGAGCGTCCGCAATTTGCTCAATGTGGGCCGGCAGGTGTCGCTGCTGGGCATCATGGCCGTGGGCATGACCTTCGTCTTGATCAGCCGCGAGGTGGACCTGTCGGTGGGGGCCACCTACGCTCTGGCCGGGCTGACGGCGGGTATGTTGATCATCGCTGGCTGGAATCTCTGGCTGGCGATTGCCGTTGGTCTGCTGATCGGCACGATCATCGGCGGCATCAACGGCGTCATCTCCACCTATGGTCTGCTGCCTTCTTTCATCACCACGCTCGGCATGATGAGCGTGGTGCGCGGGATCGCTTTGCTCATCACCGATGGCCAGCCGGTGACGGTGAACGCGCAGAAGGGCGCCAATCCCGCCACATTGGAGACGTTCTACTTCCTGGGCCAGGGCCAGCTCTTCGGCGTGATCCCGATGCAACTGGTGTTCTTCATCATTGTCGCCATCATGGGCTGGATTCTGCTCTCGCGCACCGTGTTCGGGTTCCGGGTCTATGCCGTGGGCGGGAGCGACAAAGCGGCGCGGGTGTCGGGCATCAAGGTCTTCAACATCAAAATCCTGGCCTTCGTGCTCATAGGCTTTCTGGCCGCGCTCTCTGGCATCCTCAGCCTGGCCTTTCTCCCCAGCGGTCAGGCCGGGCGCACGGGCGTCGGCACCGAATTGGACGTCATCGCTGCCGCCATCGTCGGCGGGGCATCGCTGAGCGGCGGCGAAGGCACCATCCTCGGCACCATCCTCGGTGTGCTGATCATCGGCGTGTTGCGCAATGGTTTGGTGCTCATGGGCATTTCTCCCTTCTGGCAACAGGCGATCATCGGCGCTGTCATCATCCTGGCCGTTGGCATCGACAAATGGACGGGCGTCCGCCGCCGAGCCGCGCGTCGCTAAACACACAAGGAGGTCACCCGCTTTATCGATCTGGTTGTTCGCATCATCTATCGATCATTTCTACGTTCTGCTGTGGAGGAAGACTCAACATGAAGCACAAAATTCGATTCGTTCCCCTCTTCGTGGTCGTGATCCTGGCGCTCTTGCTGGCCGCCTGCGCGGCTCCCGCGCCTGCGCCCGCCACCCAGGCCCCCGCCGAACCGACCGCAGCCCCGACCGCAGCCCCGACCGCAGAGCCAACAGCGGCCCCGACCGAGGCGCCAACCGCAGCGCCAGCGGAAGGTGCGTTCACGCTGGCGCCGGCCATCGCCGACGACGTGAAGGCAGGCAAGCCGCTGAAGATCTACGTCTCGTACCACGATGTCTCCAACGAGTTCGCGCCCTTCCTCAAGGCCGGCGTCGAGAAGGCCGCCGCCGACCTGGGCGTGGAGGCCAAATTCGTCGGCCCTGTCGGCGCTGACGCCGAGAAGCAGATCGCCGAACTGGAGAACCTGGTGCAGGCAGGCGTGGATGGCCTGGCCATCTCCTCGGTCAGCACCGACGCCCTCGCCCCCGTCATCAACCGCTTCCTCGAGGCCGGCATCCCGGTCGTCACCTACAACACCGACAACCCCGACTCCAACCGCCTTGCCTTCGCCGGCCAAGACCTGGTCACCTCCGGCTACGAGGCCGCCAAAGTCCTGGCCGAACTCCTCGGCGGCAAAGGTGACGTCATCATCACCACCCTCGACGCCGCCGCCCAGTGGTCCATCGACCGCGAGAAAGGCGCTCGCCAGGGCTTCGCCGAGTACCCCGACATCAAAGTCCTCACCACCGTCAACACCGGCACCGAACCCCAGCAGATCTACGCCGCCGTCGAGAACGCCATGCTCGCCAACCCCACCGTCACCGGCGCCCTCTCGCTGGAATGCTGCTCGACCCCGGCCCTGGGTGAATACGTCAAGCGCAACAACCTCAAGGACAAGGTCACCGTTGTCGGCTTCGATGAACTGCCCGCCACCCTCGAATTGATCAAGGACGGCTACATCGCCGGCTCCGTCTCCCAGGCCCCCGAACGCCAGGGCTACGAGGCCGTCAACATGCTCGTCAAGTTCCTCAAAGAGGGCCAGGCCGCCAGCGTCGATACCGGCATCGAGGTCATCGACCTCAAAAACCTCGACAAATACCTGGGCGGGGAGGCCGCAGCGCCGGCGTTCACGCTGGCGCCGGCCATCGCCGACGACGTGAAGGCAGGTAAGCCGCTGAAGATCTACGTCTCGTACCACGATGTCTCCAACGAGTTCGCACCCTTCCTCAAGGCCGGCGTCGAGAAGGCCGCCGCCGACCTGGGTGTGGAGGCCAAGTTCGTCGGCCCTGTCGGCGCTGACGCCGAGAAGCAGATCGCCGAACTGGAGAACCTGGTGCAGGCAGGCGTGGATGGCCTGGCCATCTCCTCGGTCAGCACCGACGCCCTCGCCCCCGTCATCAACCGCTTCCTCGAGGCCGGCATCCCGGTCGTCACCTACAACACCGACAACCCCGACTCCAACCGCCTTGCCTTCGCCGGCCAAGACCTGGTCACCTCCGGCTACGAGGCCGCCAAAGTCCTGGCCGAACTCCTCGGCGGCAAAGGTGACGTCATCATCACCACCCTCGACGCCGCCGCCCAGTGGTCCATCGACCGCGAGAAAGGCGCTCGCCAGGGCTTCGCCGAGTACCCCGACATCAAAGTCCTCACCACCGTCAACACCGGCACCGAACCCCAGCAGATCTACGCCGCCGTCGAGAACGCCATGCTCGCCAACCCCACCGTCACCGGCGCCCTCTCGCTGGAATGCTGCTCGACCCCGGCCCTGGGTGAATACGTCAAGCGCAACAACCTCAAGGACAAGGTCACCGTTGTCGGCTTCGATGAACTGCCCGCCACCCTCGAATTGATCAAGGACGGCTACATCGCCGGCTCCGTCTCCCAGGCCCCCGAACGCCAGGGCTACGAGGCCGTCAACATGCTCGTCAAGTTCCTCAAAGAGGGCCAGGCCGCCAGCGTCGATACCGGCATCGAGGTCATCGACCTCAAAAACCTCGACAAATACCTGAAGTAGTAGACTCGAGCCAGTTTACGCAGAATCGGACGCGAAACGTGAAGCGTGAGACGTGAATGAGGATTGTGCAACATTTACGGATCACGTTTCACGTTTCCGCACGACCATGAGGCCAGCATGAGCGATCACCACGGGCCGATCATCGAATTGCACCGCATCAGCAAACGTTTTCCGGGCGTGCAGGCGCTGGATGACATCAGCCTGAAAATCTATCCGGGCGAGGTGCACGCCGTCGTCGGTGAGAACGGCGCCGGGAAATCGACCCTGATGAACATCCTGGCGGGCGAGTTGCAGCCTGACGCCGGGCATATTGTCTTCCGGGGCGAGAAGCGCGCCATCCCCAACCCGTTCGTCTCGCAGCAGATGGGCATCAGCGTCGTCTATCAGGAACTGGCGCTGTGCCCCAACCTGAGCATCGCCGAAAACGTCTCGCTGAGCCGGGTGGCCGCGGCCCGCGGCCTGAGCTTCCTCAACCGGCGGGAGTTCAACACCCGCGCCCGCGAGGCCCTGGCCAGCCTGGGCCTGGAGAAGGTCAATCTCGGCCAGCCGGTGGGGCAACTCACGGTGGCGCAACAACAACTGGTCGAGATCGCCAAAGCGATTTCGGGCCAGGCGCGGCTGCTCATCCTCGACGAACCCAACTCGGCCCTGACGCAGGACGAGACCACCCACCTGTTCACCGTTCTCCGGCGGCTGCGGGCGACCGGCGTGGGCATCGTCTACGTCTCGCACCGGCTGGAGGAGGTGCTGAGTCTGGCCGACCGCATCACCGTCCTGCGCGATGGCAAGCTGATCGAGACGATGCCCGCAGCCGGGGCCACGATCGACGGGCTGATCACGCGCATGGTGGGGCGAGAGATCGACAGCCTCTATCATCGCACGACTGCCGCCAGCA
Organism: Caldilineales bacterium; assembly: GCA_019695115.1. Lineage (GTDB taxonomy): Bacteria > Chloroflexota > Anaerolineae > J102 > J102 > SSF26. The sequence continues at coordinate 36,788 of JAIBAP010000013.1, forward strand.
TGCGCCCCGAGCTGGTCTTCGAGGTCAAGAACCTGTCGAGCGGCGCCGCCCTGCAAGCCGTATCGTTTGGCATCCATGCCGGCGAGATCGTGGGGGTGGCCGGGCTACCCGACGCCGGCAAGGATGAACTGGTGGCTTGCTGCTTCGGCTTGCGACCCCACATCGGCGAGATTCTGGTCAAAGGACGCCCCATCGCCCTCCGATCACCCGGCGTGGCGATCGCGAACGGTCTGGCTTTCGTCCCCGCCGACCGTCGCACCTCCGGCGCCCTGCTGGTGATGAGTGTGCAGGACAACGTCTCGGCGTCCAACCTCGAAGCCGTGAGCACGGCCGGATTTCTGAACCGCGCCGCCATGCGCGCCGTCGGGCAGGAGTATGTCGACAAGCTGGATGTTCGCATCGCCAGCTTGGGCCAACAAATGGCCACGCTCAGCGGCGGCAATCAGCAGAAAGTCATCGTTGGCCGGGGCATGGCCACCCGACCCTCGGTGCTGATCCTGCACGAGCCGACGCGCGGTATCGATGTGGGCGCCAAGGCCGAAATTTATGGCATCCTCCAAGACCTGGCCCGGGAGGGCGTGGGCTTGCTGGTGGTCTCGTCCGAGCTGCCAGAGCTGATCGGTCAGTGCGACCGCATTCTCGTCCTCTACGCCGGGCGCATCACCGGCGAATTCACCCGCGCTGGCGCCTCGGAGGAGGCGATCCTGGCCTGCGCCATGGGCCAGGCAACACACTTGTGATTGCGAAGTGCGGATTGCGAACTACGAATTGGCTATGATCGATGGCTGGTCGAAGAGATGAAGATCGGTTCTGAAACGTGGTGCGTGTTGCGTGGTGCGTGGTGCGTGAAAATTGCCGACATCTTCTCACGCTTCACGTTTCACGTCTCACGTTTCACGTTTTGAAGTCTTCATAGCGAACAATTTTGCGATCAACAGCTCGTATCATGTAGCCAATCTGTATTTGCATGCTACGGAATACGTAACACGAAACACGCATTCAAGCGGAGATCGAGACCATGACTCAACCTATCATTACGGTTGTCGGCAGTTTTGCTGTGGGTATGACCCTGCGCACGACGCGTATGCCACTGTTCGGTGAGACGCTGATCGGCGCCGATTTTGACATGGGGCCGGGCGGCAAGGGCTCCAATCAGGCCGTGGGGACAGCGCGGCTGGGCGCGCGTTCGTACTTCGCCGGCATCATTGGCGACGACAAGCTGGGCGAGATCGCCAGCGATCTGTACGCCGCCGAGGGAGTCGATACGACCTATCTGCACAAGACTACGAAGATGGCGACCGGCGTCGGCTTCATCATCCTCAACGAGCGCGGCGAGAACGGCATCATTCTGGATATGGGCGCCAACAAGCTGATGGACGCTGCCTTCGTCGATCAGGTCGAGGCGCAGATTGCCCGCAGCGATGTGGTGATGTCGGTGCTCGAATTACCGGCAGCGGCGGCGGCGCGGGCGATGGCCCTGGGCCGGAAGCACGGCGTGCGCACCATCCTCAATCCCGCTCCGGCCACCCGCCTCGATGACGCGGTGCTGGCGACGGTCGACTACCTGACCCCCAACGAAACCGAACTGCGTATTTTGCTAGGGCTGGACCCTGGCGATCCCACGCCCACCATCGATCTGGCCCAGGAGATGCGCAAGCGCGGCGTGGGCAACCTGATCGTGACCATGGGCGAGAAAGGCGCCCTGGTGCTGACCGACCACGAGCAATTCACCGTCCCGCGCGTCGATGTCGAAGTCGTGGACACCACCGGCGCCGGCGATGCCTTCAACTCAGGACTGGCCGTAGCCCTGGCCGAAGGTCGCCCCCTGTTGGAGGCCGTGCGCTTTGCCAACTGCGCTGGCGCCCTGGCCTGCACCAAACTCGGCGTCATCCCCGGCCTCGCCTCCCGCGCCACCGTCGATGCGCTTCTGGCGCCAGGGCGAGACTGAGAGGGAGAGACCGGGAAACCGGGAAACCCATCACCCGCCACCTGCGATCCTTCGTTTCACTCAGGACAAGCTCTGCCACCTGCGACTTACCACCCTGCCTCTCCCGGAGCCAACACCATGCAACGCGGTAGATTACTAAACAACGAACTGAGCTATGCCATCGCCTCGATGGGCCACGGCGACCTGATGATCGTCTGCGACGCCGGCTTTCCTATCCCCAGCAGCGCCTGGCGCATCGACCTGGCCCTCGTGCCAGACATGCCCGACCTGGAGACCGTGCTGACGGCCGTCGCCGAAGCCTTCATCGCCGAGAAAGTGTCCTACGCGGCGGAAATGGCTGAGAACAACCCACCGCTGCTGGCGAAAGTGCAGCGCATCTTCGCCGATAGCAACCACGAACCCATCCCGCACACCCAAATCCTGAACGAGATGGCAGCCAAAGCCAAAGTGATCGTGCGTACGGGCGCTTTCGACCCCTGGGGCAACATCCTTCTGTATTCGGGCGTGGATGCGCCGGTCTGGTTCGCCAAGCCCGGCCTGAAGGTGCCGGAGGTGTATCGACTGCGGGTGGAGCAGATGAAGCAGACGAAGGCGGATTGAGGACAAAAGTCTGCTCGAAGGCGATGCGCCGGCAAGCGGGTCAGGCTGGCGCGTGTGCGCGCCCATCGGGCAAAACAGCAGATCCCTCTCCTACCCGCACCCCCCGCCGCCGGTGGGGCCTTTCTGCTCGATCTTCACCTTGGGCGTATACTCCATCTCTTTGCCATGCTCACGCAGGCTTGAGGTGGCATGGTTGCCCCCCAGGGCGGCATCGATCACAAAGCGCAACTCCTCATCGCCGCCCGGCATCGCCTCGAAAGGCGTCTCGCTGCACAAGGCGATGAAGTTGTTCAGCCCGCCCTCCAGGATGTAGAGATTGGGGACCTCCGCCGCCGCCAGCAGCTTCCATCCCGCCGTCGCCAGCGTCTCGTCATTGCTCATCAGCACCACCACGGTGCCGTCCGGAGCCGCTTTCAGCTCAGTCGCCAGCGCCGGCAGGTCGGTCAGCGATGCACGCTCGGCGCCTTTGATGTGAAAGAGATTGTAATCGGCTTCCGGGCGCACATCGAGCATGACCAGATTGACCCGGGTGTTGAAGAAGACATCGCGCAATTCCGCCGGATGAATCTGCACCTGGCGGTTGTCCAGCAGCGGCTGCTTTTCGGCGGCCATGCGTTGCCACAGTTGCGCGGACGTGGGTTGGCCGATCAGCAGCACCGCCAATCCCCCCGCCACCAGCAGCGCCCAACCCGCCATCGTCTTCCTCCCCACCCCTGCCACGGCCAGCCCATCCTTCCGCCGCATCGATTTCTCGAGCTGCTCGGCCCCCCACAGCGCCAGCACGCCGACGACCGTGACCAAAAAGACAGTGACGCCGACCGGCAGCCCCAGCAGATCGGGGAGGGTGAAGCGGCCCATGTAGGTCGATTCTAGAAAATGATCGTAGTATTTCGAGGTCTCGCCAAACAGGACGACGCCGCCCAGAATGCCGATCAGGAAGAACCCGGCATCCTTTTTCAGCGTGGCCAGGGCGGCGATGGAGGTGCCGGGGCAGAAGCCGCCGATGATGAAGCCCACGCCCACCAGCAGCCCGCCCAGCGCGCCCGGCAGCAGATACGTCGGCGGCACCCAGATGCGGTCGAAATCCAGCCAGCCCAGGCCGGCAAAGCCATACACCAGCACCATGGCCGCCAACACCGCCGTGAACATGACCTTGAACACGGTCATATCGCGCAGATAGAACTGGGCGGTGAGCTTAGTCGAGCGGCCAAAGCCCACCGTTTCCAGGGCGACGCCAAAGCCCATGCCGATCAGCACGTAGAGAAGATAGGTTGCGGTTTTGCCAATCGTGGCATCCAGGGGAAAGGGGCCCATGTGCTCCTCCAAATCGAATCGAACGGGGTGAGGGTGTCAGTGCGGCGCCTCTGCCGGCTGCCAGAGCTTGCGCAGGACGTAGGCCAGGGCATAGCCGCCGAAGAAAAAGGCCATCAGGAAGGCCCAGCTCCCCACCGAGAGCGTGGCCCCGCCCGACAGCCCCTGCCCCGATGTGCAGCCCCTGGCCATGCGGGCGCCAAAACCAGCGATCACGCCGCCGAGCAGGGCGAAGAGCCAGCGCTGACGGTCGCTGATCTGCGGGCCGCGCACCGTCTCCCACTTGATCCGGCGGCCGCGCCAGCCCGACGCCAGGCCGCCCAGAAAGATGCCCACCGTCAGCAGCACGATCCAGTTGTCGAGCGCGTTCTTATCGCCGCCGGCATATTGCACGAGATAGGAGACGCGGTCGGCATACTGCGGCGCCGCCAGATCGATCAGCCAGACGACCATGCGATTGAGGCCGCCGGACGCGCCCAGGCCGTTGCCGGTGAGATAGAAGGCCAGAAAAAGCACCACGCCCAGGAACAGCCCGCCGAGATAGGGGTTGGTGAAAGGTCGGGGCTGGGCCGCGGGCCTGGCCTTGGCCCGGCTCTTGGAGTCCAGTTTTGCTTGTGTGGCAGTCGTCATGTGCAGATACCTCTCGTGAGCAGGATCAAATCGTCGCCTCGTGCACTTCCACCTGATCCCAGCCGGTGATCATCCCCCGCAGGTCGGCGGTGATGGTGGCGCCGGTCGTGGTCAGATACATGTGCAAAATCAGGAACGAGACGAAGAACCAGGCGACGAGCGTGTGAATCGGAGCCAGATAGGGCAGATGCGCGGCCAGGTCGGGCCACAGGCTCACCCCGAACATGAGCAGGCCGGTGAGGATCTGCGCCGGCAGCAGCAGGTTGAGGATGGCGAAGTAGGTGAGCTGTTGCAGGGGGTTGAGCCTGCGCTTGCGCGTCTTGGCGAAGGGGTGCGGGTCGCCGCGGAAGATGCCGCGCAGATAGTAATCGATCTGCATCAGGCCCTGGCTGAAGAAGCCATGCGGCTGCGGCAGATATTGCTTGATCTCGCCGCTGGCGAAGTGGTAGAACAACGAGAAGGCGGCATTGAGGACCAGCAGGATGGCGAGGATGTTGTGCACCGGCACCACCAGACCGAAATCGACAGCGCCGAACTGGTCGGGGCGATGGATGACGATGCCGGTGAGGATCAGCAGGATGATGACGATGGCCTGCGTCCAATGCCACAGCCGCTCGTAGAAGCCATACATGTACACTTCTTTCAGTTCCGGCGCCGCCGGCGGATGGCTGGCAGAGCTGTACAGGCGGTAGCCGCCGTGGACGATGATGCCCAGCAACACCGCCAGCACCGCCCCCCAGCCCACGAAATCGACCCAGGGCAGGCGGTTGTGGCCGGGGAGATAGAGATTTTCGGCCGAGATGTTGAGGGCATAGAGCAAGTCCCCCTCCTCGCCGGCGCCAAAATCGCCGCTGAGCGAGACGCCGGAATGACCGGCGAAGGCCGGCGTGGCCCCACCCGGCGTGTAGGGCGCCAGCGATAGGCCGGCGGCGAGGCGAGACTCGTCGCTGTGGCAGGCGTCGCAGTCGCGCGTGGCCCATTCCCCCGCCACCACATTGTGGCTGATGTTGTAGGGCGTCACCTCGCCCCGGATCTCCAGGTTCTGCAAGCCCAGAGCCTCCAGGCGGCCCCGGATCAAGGCGATCTTGAAATCGCTGTCCAGACGCAGCTCGGTCTCGTCCAACTGCCCATCCTTGTTGGCATCGAAGGCGGCGAGGACATCGGCCTGATAGCCCTCGCCCTGCAGATAGGCCGCTTGCAAATCCTCTTGCCGCACCGGCCGTTCCGGATCGCCCTGCACCCAATACCAGGTCGTGATCAAGTTGAAGGGCGCCAGCTTGACGCCGCCGCTCGCCTGCGCCTGTGGCAGCAGGATGGGGTCATAGCCGACCATCAGGTCGCGCGGGTTGCCGCATTCGCCCTCCACCCCGCGGTGGGTGGTGGGCGCGGTTCCTTCCAGGTTCAGCACCGTCCAATCCACCGCTGCCAGCGCCGCCGTGTACATCTTGGGAATATGGCACGATTCGCAGGCCAGGGCGTTCATATGCGTCTCGGTGTAGGGCAGCCAGGCGTGCGTGACCTTGACCTCATGACAATCGGCGCACTGCCGCATCGTGTCAGTCATTTCCGGCGCCAGGGCGTGCTGGGCGGTGTCGCCTTTGGCAAAATCGTGGCTGGGCCGGTAGAGATAGTCGCCCAGGGGCTGCCGCCGGGGGTCGTAGATCAGATATTCGGGGCGGGTGACCTCCGATTCTTTCCGATAGGCGGGGTTATTGAGCGAGAAATGGCAGTCGGTGCACTTCAGATTGCGCTCGGCGTGGATGTCCCAAGGCAGCGTCAGCCCCTCTTTCCCGGCCATGTTCAGGCCCGAATCGGAGAGGCGCTGACCCGAATAGATCTGACCGGTGCGCAGCGAACTCCAGTCGCTGGCCTTGATGTCGGCGCAGATCAGCGGGTCGTTTTCGAGATGCACGGCGCCATGACACTGCCCGCAGTTGCTCGAAGTCGCGGCCTGCACAGGCATGAACGCCGGCTGCAAGGTCCCATCCTTCTGAAAAGCCTCGGCCTGCCACACCCAGCCATCGCCCACTTTCTCCACGATCCCGGTCCCCGCCAAAATGGCTGTATTCGCCCAGCCGAATTGCCCGGCCAGCAGCGCCTGGGTGCGGGCCTCATTATCCGGCGCGGCGATGTGGCAGAGGAAGCAGTTCATTTCCACCACGCCCGAGGCCTGCCAATCCCAGGCGCTGTCGGCGCCGGTGGCGGGGTCGTGGTGGGTGGTTTCGGGGTCGCCGACGGCCGGGGCCAGCGTGGTCAGGCTGGCTCCATCCTGGCTGACGGCCGCCGGCCCGCCGCCCACGTGCCGCAGGCCATAGGTCTGGATCCAATCGGGCAGGCCCAGATCGAACAGGGCATCGCCGGCAGGGGTGAGATAGCGGTAGAGCACCGGATCCCACTTGCCGTACAGCCCCCGGCTCAGGTCCCAGGCCCGGCCATCCGACACCCGCCCGGCGGCGACGGCATGATCCTGGCCGACGGCGGCGTGATAGCTGTGGGCAGTGATGTAGGCGGTGTCGTGGCAGCCGCCGCAGCTCTGCTCGGTGGAAACGGGTTTCCCGGAGATAAGGACGTTCACGCCCGCGGCATCGACCAGGGGGAAGGTGGGGTGCAGGGGCGAAGGGTCAGCCTGGACGCTGCCGGCGAGGGCCAGCAGCAGAGCCAGGGCCAGGCCCAAGCCGGCAAGCGCTGGCCAGCGTCGCGTCAGACGGTTGCAAGCGATCATTTCGCACCCCCTTCGCCGCCGGCGGCGCTTTGCGTAACCAGCAGGCGCTCGGCCCGGCCGCCGTAGAACATCGGATCGCCCTCGTAGCCCAACGCCCGCCAATCGAGGATGCCTTCGCCGTTCTCGACATGGCAGGTATCGCATTGCAGGGCCTGCTCTTTGGGGGCGACCATGTGCGTGATCGGCCAATACATCTCGGTCGGGGCGAAGTCATAGTGGCCGCTGTAGGCGATGCCGTTGGCCTCTGACCCCAGCCGGGCGGCCTCGTCCCAATCGAAATCGGTCCAATAGCCGCCTTCGCCATAGGTTTTGGGCACGAGCAGATAGTTGTACTCGCTGTCGTAAATCTGCTGGGCGTGATGGATTTTGAACGGCCAGATGCGGGCGTTGGGGTCGTCGATGTCGCCGGTGGGGCGGTTGATGGCCGTCACCGCCTGCGGGTCGATGACATCGCCGAGAATGTAGCGCTCGGTGCCGCCATTGTACCAGGCGTAATCGGGCACGACATTGTCTTCATAGACAAACGCACCCTTGATCTTCAAATACTCGTGCGGATCCTGCGGTAGATCCAGCCCTGCCTGCGACCAGTCCCACTCCACCTTCGTCGCCAGTTTGCGGGCGAATTCGGGGATGTGGCAGGTCTGGCAGGCCAGGGTGGAGGCATGGATGTTGATGCGGGAGTCGTCATGCGGCGTGGGCGAATGGCAGTCGGTGCAGGCGATCTGGCGAGCAGCGTCCATGCTGACCGAGATCGAGCGCCCGCCGATCTGATGGTCTGCCGTGCGGTGGCAGTCGGTGCAGACGAAATCGTGCTTGCCCATGTGTACGTCGAGATCATCGTTGGGGAAGGTAAGCGAGGTGTCCAGGTCGCCATGCTTGACGGCATCGCCGCCGCCGCCGTTGAAATGGCAGCTGCCGCAGTTGTTGCGGGTGGGGTTGCCCACGCTCTGCGCCACCGCCGCCAGATCGACGCTCTCGGCAGGCTGGCCGCCATTCTTCTTGACATAGGTTCCGGTGGTGTCGTGACAAACCAGGCAATCGACATGGGTCATGTCGGTGAAATCGAAGGTCGCATCTTCCCAGCCGTAGCCGGCATGGCAGGCGGTGCAGGGCGGCCAGTTGGAGGTGATGCCGATGCAGAAATTGTTGAGCACGTATTTCTTGCCCCCCATCACCGGCTCGTCATGGCCGGGCAGATCATAGGGGCCGTGCTCCCAAGTGAAGTGCGACGATTGCAACATCTGCGCCCCCGCCTGGGGATGGCACTCCAGACAGGCCTGGGTAACCTCCTGCCCGCTGGCGAAGGGGCCTTGCAGCACGGTCATGGTGTGTTCGGTGTGAACAGGGTGTTTGGGGACATGCGCCCAGGGGTCATCGGCGGTGGCGGATGGTCTGGGCAGAAACAGGAACAACGCCAAAACAATCAGGGCGGCCGTGATCGCTGCCCCGATGATCCAGGAGCGTCTTTGGTATTTTCTCATGACGATCGCTCTCTTGTGGCTCGCGGCCTCGGCGCCGAGGCCGCCAACCGGGATGGGAGAATGGCTTATGTGCTCAGAGATGGCTCATTTCGGCAATGACGCGGAAGCGGTTGACGAAATCGGCGCGCTCGCGGCCAATATCCTCGAACGTGTGCGCGACCTTCTCCAACCAGTTGCCGATCTGTCCGCGCATACGCTCGTCCAAAACCGGCAGACGCCGGGCCGCCTGGCTGAGCGAGTCTTCGTCGATGCCATGTTTGTGCGCCAGCGCCCGGATGCGTGCGGCTTCCTCGGCGGCATCAGGTGGCTGGGCATAGAATTGCCCGGCAATCAGCATGGCGGCCAGATCGCGCCCCGCCAGCTCGATGCGGGCGCGGGCATATTGCAGCCCGGCATGGCAACTGGCAAAGGTGGGGCGCTGTTCGGATTGTCGGGCGAGCCTGGCCCATGATGCCTGGCAGTCTCTCCGCCCCGTCTCGCTGGCCAGGATCAGGTTGCAGAACGTGCAGGCATTGCTGATCGCGGTCATGGGCGCGCCGTCCGGGTCGGTGGTGACGGCGCCCACCTGGGCGACTTCGGCAAAGACATCCTGCACGCGCTGCACACAGGGCAGCGGCAATACCTGGGCGTGAGACCCAGGGGCCACCGCAGGCGTCGATTTGTCCCCCGTCAGTAACGCCTCGACCGCTCCGCGCTCGAAACGCCACTGCTGGCCGATCTTGGCGCCCGCGAGCCGGCCATCCTGCAACATGCGGTAGATGGTGGTACGGTCGACCTGGAGGAATTCCTGCACCTGCCTGGCATTGAGATAGTCGGTCATGGCGCCTGCTTGCCTCTTTGTGCAATAAAGTACAATAGCATGCCATGATCTTAGCCGGCTCGCGCTTGCCGATCAATGATCTAAATCATAGTGCCGCCCCCCCTGCGGCGATGACGATGGGCGTCGGGCGGGTGAATCCGTAGCCAAAACCGGTAAAAAAGAGAGCCAGCCAACCCCGACAGGCAGAATCCCCGCTGCGACTCAACTCCGGCCGTTCTGCACCGCCACGATCTCCGCCATGATCGCCAGCGCCGTCTCTTCGGGCCGCCGGCCGCCCAACGCCAGGCCGATGGGGTTGTGGATGCGCCTCAAGGCTTCATCGCTCACCCCCAGCTCACGCAGCCGCTCGGCCCGCCTGGCCATGGTCTGGCGCGAACCGAGGGCGCCGATGTAGCGGGCGGGGCTGCGCACGGCCAGGGCCAGGGCCGGCAGGTCGATCTTGTCGTCGTGGCTGAGGACGGCGACATAGCAGCCCTCGTCCAGATTCAGGCCGGGGAGCAGGTCATCCGGCCAGCCCGGCAAGAGGTGGTCGGCGTGGCCGAAGCGGTCGGCGGTAGCAAAGGCCGGGCGAGGGTCGATGACCGTCGTGCGGAAGCCGAGCACGCGGGCGAAGCTGACCAAGGCGATGGCGACATGGGCGGCGCCGATGATGATGAGTCGCGACGGCGGCGGGAAGACCTCGATGAAGAGGTCGTACTCCACCCCGCCCGCCACGAAACGCTCGCGGGTCGTTTGCTGATCACCCAGAAGCGCCTGCATCCGGCCGGCAACCTGCCGATCGAGGTCGGGCTGACCCAGGCTGCCGGCGGTGCGGCCATCGGGCCAGGCCAGCATTCTGGCGCCCGGATTGGGGCCGGCCAGGACGGTGGCCGCAGCCACCAGCCGGCCGGCTTCCAGGTCTTGCTTGAGTTGAGCGAAGATACTCGTCATCGGGAATCGGGTAGGAGTCTAGCGCCGCACCTCGCCCAACAGCCAGCGGTGGTGCGCCCAGACCGCCTTGACCTGCCACGGCAGGCGGGCGTGATCCAGCCAGGCATAGTTGAGCACGCGCTGGCGCAGATCAGGCTGCTGGCCCAGGTAATAGGCCATGGTGCTCCATGTCCATGACTCGCCCGTAAACTGCCGCTCCAGCTTGCGGCTGCGGATGCCCAACCGTTTGAGCACTTCGTTGGCGGGCATCACCGTGTCGGGCCAGGGCGGGACATCCAGCACACCCGTGGCGATGATCCTCACCCCGGCCTGCGCCAATGTCCGGCGCACCAGGCCGATGTTCACCCAACGCTCGTCCACCGTGGGGAAGAAGTCGCGGTCGAGCAGCCATTTGCGCAGCCAGTAGCCCACCTGCAGGTTGTTGGGCATGGCCACGAAGACCAGGCCGCGGCTTAGGCGGGCCAGCTCATGCAACAACCCGGCCGCATCCGGCAGATACCACAGCGCCGCCCAGTTCCAGGTCAGGTCGAAGCTGGCGTCGGCGAAGGGCAAGGAGGGCCAGCGGTCGGGCGAGACGAGCGTCATCGCCGGCGACAGCCCCAACTCGCCCCAGATGCGTTGCACCTGCGCCGCCCGGTCTGCGGTGTCATCCACCAACGTCACCCGGCAGCCGGCCTGGGCCAGGGGGACGCTGTTGATGCCGCTGACGCCGGCCATGCCGTAGATCGGCGCTTCCAGGGCCGTCTCCAGGCCGAAGCGCCGCCGGAGGCCCTCCAGGAAGTCGTTGAGGACAAAACGCTCGTAGACCAGACCCAGGCCTTCGTTGTAGTCGGTCAGGTATTTCTCCCAGATGGGGCGTTGGGCGTGTCCGGTGGGGGGCATGGCGGTGGGGCGGGTAGGGGCGAGGTCGCCTCGCCCCGGTGGGGGGCATGGCGGGTGGGACGTGTAGGGGCGAGGTCGCCTCGCCCCGTCGGGGTGCATGGCGGTGGGACGTGTAGGGGCGAGGTCGCCTCGCCCCGGCGGGGGACATGGCGGTGGGACGTGTAGGGGCGAGGTCGCCTCGCCCCGTCGGGGGGCACGGCGGTGGGACGTGTAGGGGCGAGGTCCCCTCGCCCCGGCGAGTGCATGGCCGATGGGTCGTGTAGGGGCGAGGTCCCCTCGCCCCGGCGGTGCATGGCGGATGGGTCGTGTAGCGGGGCGAGGTCGCCTCGCCCCGCCCCGGCAATCATCCAATGTCAGGTCGCATCCTAGCACAAAGCCGGGCGGCGGGTATAATGGGAAGCGTCGCTTACGCTTGCGGTTCCGATTCACGTTTTACGCCTCACCCCCCATGTCAATCTACCCCCTCATCCTGCACAACGGCCAGCTGCTGCCCCAGGCCGATTGCCACATCCCCATCACCACCCCGGCCCTGGTCGGCGCCCTGGGCGTCTACGAGACCATCCTCGCCCGTCGCGGCAAAATCATCGCCCTGAATGAGCACCTGGCCCGCCTGCAAGCATCGGCCAGCGGCGCCCAACTGCACCTGGCCGCCGATCTGGCAACGCTTTGCCGTTGGTGCCGCCAGGTGTTGGCGGCCAGCGCGCCGGATGGGCTGGTGCGCGTCCTGGCGATGGACCTGGGCCGGCCGGAAGCGGACGTCTACATCTATCAGATGTCCTACACGGCGCCGGCGGCGGCGGACTATGAGACCGGCGTGCCGGTGGTGGTTTATCACGGTGAAAGGGCGTTGCCGCTGGTGAAATCTTTCAATACCCTGGTGCCCGGCCTGGCCCGCAAGGCGGCCGTGGCCGCGGGCGCGCACGACGCCCTGCTGGTCGATCGCGATGGCTATGTGACCGAAGGCTCGAACTGCAATGTCTTCGTCGTGCAAGCGGGCGTCCTCCTGGCCCCGCCCCTGGGGGTGGTGCTCGAGGGCACGGTCATGGAACGCGTGATCCGGCTGGCCGCGGAACTGGCGATCCCCTGCCAACGCCGTCCGCTGCCGTTGGCCCAGCTTCCCCGCTGGGATGAAGCCTTCCTGACCTCGACCCGGCGCGGCGTCCTACCGATCAACCGGGTGGGCGATCATGTCCTGGGTGGGATCGGGCCGGTAACTGCGCGCTTGTGGGCGGCGTATCAAGCCTGGGAAGAGCTGCAATTGGTGAGCGATTGAACATCGTCGCCCATTGCGATGATTGACGTCTAGATTCTGCCATGTTACCCTCAAGCAGCGTCAACCACCCGGAGCAGAACTAATGCCAGCAGCAAGCACGCCAGACCCATCGCTCGACCGCCATGAACGCTCACAGGCGCCAATCTCGCGCCTCGATTCGGCCCTCGCCGAGGTCGTGCAACGAATTGTCGATGTCGCTCAGCCTGAACGGATCATCTTGTTCGGGTCGATGGCGCGCCAACAAACGCTCGAGGACAGCGACATCGACCTTCTGGTGGTCAAAACTGGGGTGCATCGCCGCCAACTGGCGCAGACCATCTATCAGCGGTTGGTGGGTGTGGGCGTGCCTGTGGATGTGGTAGTGGCTACACCGGATGACATTGCCCGATATGGCAAAGCCGATGCGTTGATCCTCAAATCGGCGCTTCAAGATGGCAGGTTGCTGTATGAACGGCAATAGTCGTTGGCCCCTCAGCCATTCGCCCCATTCTTCCGCGCCTTGAAACGGATCTCGAGCTGGTCGTCGCGATAGCGGGCGCCGGCGATCTGGCGGCCGAGGAGCGATTGCGGCAGGGTCAGGTGGCGCTTCCAATTGCCGATCCGCACCACCAGTTCGTCATGGACGCCGCGGTGGAGGTTGACTTCGCTCTTGTCCAGCAGCGGCAGGGGGAGCACCAGCAGATAGTCGTCGCCATCCTTCACCACCTGCTGCGGCTTGCCGCGATAGAAGACCGTGGTCGGATCCTTGCCAGCGAAGGTGGCCAGCGCCATCTTCCGCAGCATCTCCGGCCCCACCACCTCGGTATCGAACAGCGGCGCCTGTAGGATGGGCACAGGGCTGAACGAGCTTTCCACCAGTTCGCTGTAGCGGGCCTGGCTCTCCTTCCAGCCGGCGAAGTAGGGGTCGGTGACGCTGGCCGGGATGTGGCGGTTGCTGATGATGAGATCGGTGGAAAGGTTGTAGAGATTGAGGTAGGTGAACGCCCGCCGCGCCTCTTTGATCACCATCTTCTCGGGGTTGAGCACCAGTCGCACGCTGCTGATGTCGGGGTTGGTGACCAGTCGTTCCAGCTTCTGCAGGTCGCGCACCAGGAAAGCGACGGCGTCGAACAGCTGGTCTTCGGGCAGCGGCATGTCGGTGACAGCCCGCATCAGCGGCCGGGCCACTTTCATGGCCTTGCGCTCGGCGGGGAAGATCTTGTCGATGTACCAGCCGGCCATCTCCGGGAAGGCCAGCAGTTGCAGGGTGGCGCCGGTGGGGGCCATATCGACGACGATGACATCGTACTCGTTCGACTCGGCCAGATAGGCGATCTGCATCAGGCTGGCCAGTTCCTCCATGCCGGGCAGCACGCTGGTTTCTTCGGCCACCAGGCCGTCCATCCCTCGCCAGGCAAAGAGCGCCGCCAGATATTGCTGCACCTGGCCCCAATGCCGTTCCATCTGGTGGAGGAGGTCGATCTCCTGGGCCCAGAGCCTGGGCGCCAGGGCCACGGGTTCGGGGCCGATGCGTTGGTCGAAGCTGTCGCCGAGCGAGTGGGCGGGGTCGGTGGAGACGATGATCGTGCGGTAGCCGAGGTCGGCGCAGTGCAGAGCGGTGGCGGCGCTGATGCTGGTCTTGCCGACGCCGCCTTTGCCGGTGTAGAGGAGGATGCGCATGGGAAGGAGATGGGAGATAGGTTATGGGAGATTGGCCAGTGGCGCGCGGGGTGAAGCAGAGCGCACTTTGGGGAGTATAAGCGGAAGGGGGGATGGCGGAGAAATGGTATACTGTCGCTGAGGCAGAGTCGTCCTCCATCCCGTTCAGGAAATTACCCATGAGCTACGCCGAAACTACCCTCACGGCCAGTGATGGCCTTTCCCTTTTCGTCCGCGTCTGGATGCCGGACCAGCCCCCGCGCGCGGTTCTCGTCATCGTCCACGGCCTGGGCGAGCACGCCGAGCGCTACCCGCATGTGATCTCGGCCTTCCTGCCGCGCGGCTATGTCATCTACGGCCACGACCATCGCGGCTACGGGCGCTCTGGCGGCAAGCGGGGCGATTTTCCTTCTTTCGAGCAAGTTCAGGCCGACCTCGACCAGGTGGTGGAGTCGGCGCGGCGGGCCTATCCCGGCCTGCCAGTCTTCCTCTATGCTCACAGCCTGGGCGGGATGTACGCCACCCACTATCTGGCCCGGCACGAACGCAAGATCACAGCCGCCCTGCTCTCGGCCCCCGGCTACGGCCCCGGCCCCGACTTTAGCCCCAACCGCATCCGCCTGGCCCGCATCCTCGCGCGGCTGACCCCCAACCTGACGCTCAAGAGCAGTTCCGAAGCGGTCTACAACCTCAGCCAGGAACCCGAGTCCAAAAAGGCATGGGAAGCCGACGCGCTGCGCCATGATTTCGTCACCGTGCGTTTTGCCTGGACGAATCTGCAAAAGGCAACGGAGGCGCAAGGGCTGCTGGCCACGCTGACCCTGCCCATCCTGCTCATCCTGGGCGATCTGGATACGACCATCAACCGTCAGGCCATCCTCGATGCCGCCGCCATGGCCGGCCCAAATGTCACCTTCCGCCGCTACCCCTGCCTGCACGAGTTGCACAACGAGTTGCCAGAACTGCGCCAGGTGGTGCTGGCCGAGGCAGGGGAGTGGTTCGAGCGCATGGTCTGAGCGTGGCTGGCGCTGCTAACGGCAGGCCAGCCGCCAGGCCCGCAGGTCGAGCCGTTTGATGAGCGTGTCGAAGTTGCGCCGGTTGGCCTCGGCGCAGATCTGGTCTGGTTTGCCCTTGTATTCGATGCCAAACACGGCTTTGTTGGCGTCGATGAAAGGCAGGAGCAGGTCGCATTCACGGTATTGCAGGCACTGCTCGTTGACGGCAAAATCGAAATAGGCGACCAGCGTGGAAACCTGGGCCAGATCGTTTTTCAGACCGACCGCCAGACCGCGTGCATGCGCCTCCCTTGCCAGCCATTTGTTATAGGTCGCTTGCTGAGCTGCACGAATGGCAAAACCGGTGTCGTTCGTGTATCCATCGACGTTATCCGGGTCAACGCCGTCGCAGCGCTTCGTCCGGGCCAGATCCAGGCGCGCTCGCATGATCGGCGCCAACAGGTCCAGGCGGCGAACATCCAACCAGCGCTCTCCCGGCCAATCGTCCAGGGGATTGCCCAACACCGCCGATGGGAACGAAGCCGCATCCTGACGCCATGCTTCGAAAGCGCCGGCATTGAAGTAGCAGATGACTTTGCTTCCGCGCTTGTGTAATTTGTCAATCGTTGCTGGCGGGGTGTCGAACAGGTCGATATCGTAAACACTGACGGCCAGGGATGTGTCCAGCGCCCCTTGCAGTTGTATCTGCCAGCTGGCGCCAGGCGCCGGTCTCCACCAGCTGATGGCAGTGGCCGTCCGCAATGGCAGCACGGCCAGGAGGAGGAGCAGAAGCAGGGGAAGGGAGTGGGGTTTCACAAGGCGAGGAAGGGAGGGTGGGTTCCGACGGAACGATGGCCAGAGCTTATCAGAGATAGCGGACAGGCACAAGGCCGGCGTGATGCCACGTCGCCGTCGCTGCCTCCCAGTCCGGCTTCAGACCGATGAGAGTTGCCAACTTTGCGAAAGTTGGCAACTCTCATTGGCCCGTGTGACAGCTCGTTCATGATTGTTCTGTCGATTTTGCGATCGCCCAGGCGAGCGCCCGGCGCCGCTAGATGAGCGCGCACAACGCATCCTGATATGATTCCCGCTGCCAACCCCATAACCCGCCTTTGCGACTGTGCTATAATGCAGGCTCATTGCCAAACAGCATCTCCCTTCCTTCCCACTCTCATCCACCATGCTACGCAACCTGCTGACCAAAGTCGTCGGCGACCCCAACGAAAAAGAAATCAAACGCATCCAGCCCTTCGTGGCCGAGATCAACGCCCTGGAGCCTGAATTCCAGGCCATGAGCGACGACGAACTGCGGGCCGAGACCGGGCGTTTTCGCCAGCGCCTCCAGGCCGAGACCGCCGATCTGCGCCAGGAACTGGCCGATCTGCAAGCCCAACGGGCCGAGGCCGAAGACCCGGCCGATCTCGATGCGCTCAAACGCGAGATCGAGACCGCCGACCAGCAACTGCGCGAGGCCGAGGTCGACCTCCTCGAAGCCATCCTCCCGCGCGCCTTCGCCGCCGTGCGCGAGGCCGCCGTCCGCAGCCTGGGCCTGCGCCACTATGACGTGCAACTGATCGGCGGCGTGGTTTTGCACCGGGGCCGCATCGCCGAGATGAAGACCGGCGAAGGCAAAACCCTCGTCGCCACCCTGCCCCTCTACCTCAATGCCCTCACCGGTCGCGGCGTCCATCTGGTCACGCCCAACGACTATCTCTCCAAATTCGGCGTGCAGTGGATGGGGCCGATCTACCACCTGCTGGGGGTCAGCGCCGCCGTCATCCAGAGCGGGGCCGGCAATCCCGACCAGGCCAGCTTCCTCTACGACCCCGACTTCCCCAGCGAAGACGACCGCTACCGCAATCTGCGGCCCATCCGCCGCCGCGATGCCTACCAGGCCGACATCACCTACGGCACCAACAACGAGTTCGGCTTCGATTATCTGCGCGACAACATGGCCGTCGACATGGCCCAACTGTCGCAACGAGAACTGAACTATGCCATCGTCGATGAGATCGACAACATCCTCATCGACGAAGCCCGCACCCCACTGATCATCTCCGGCCCGGCCCAGGAATCCAGCGACCACTACCGTCGCTTCGCCCAACTGGTGCCGCGGCTGCACGAAGAAGATGACTACAAGATCGACGAGAAGGACCGCATCGTCACCCTGACCGACGAGGGCCTGCACAAAATCGAACGCTGGGTGGGTGTGCCAGAGGGCAAGACGCTGTACGAGGGCGAGTACGCCGAGATGGCCCCCTACCTGGACAACGCCCTGCGCGCCCAGGTGCTGTTCAAACGCGATAAGGATTATGTCGTCCAGGATGGCGAGGTATTGATCGTCGATGAATTCACCGGCCGCCTGATGTATGGCCGCCGCTACTCCGAGGGGCTGCACCAGGCCATCGAGGCCAAAGAAGGCGTCAGCATCCGCCGCGAGAACCTGACCCTGGCCACCATCACCTTCCAGAACTTCTTCCGCATGTACCGCAAACTGGCGGGCATGACCGGCACCGCCGCCACCGAGAAAGAGGAATTCGGGCGCATCTACAACCTGGAAGTGACCGCCATCCCCACCAATGTGCCCACCCAGCGCAGCGACAACGCCGACCAGGTGTACAAAAGCCAGCGGGCCAAGTTCAACGCCGTGTTGGAAGAAGTCGTGGCCGCGCACGAGCGCGGGCAGCCGGTGCTGCTGGGCGCCAGCGCCATCGAGACCTCCGAGTTCGTCTCCAACCTGCTGCGGCGGCGCGGCATCGACCACAACGTCCTCAACGCCAAAAATCACGAGCGCGAGGCGGTGATCATCGCCCAGGCCGGCCGGCCAGGGGCCGTCACCATCGCCACCAACATGGCCGGGCGCGGCGTGGACATCCTTCTGGGCGGCAACGCCGAAAATCTGGCCCGCGAGGAACTGCGCAAGCGCGAATTCGACCTCAACGCCATCAGCGAGGTCGAATGGAACGAGGCCCTGGACATGCTGCGCAAGGGCCAGGAGCCCACGGCTCGCTTCGAGGGCGGCTGGGCCGGGGTGCTGGCCGAACAATGGCGTCGCACCAAGGCCGACGGCGATCGGGTGAGGGCGGTGGGCGGCCTCTATGTCATCGGCTCGGAACGGCACGAAGCGCGGCGCATCGACAACCAGTTGCGCGGTCGCGCCGGCCGCCAGGGCGACCCCGGCCAATCGCGCTTCTACCTCTCGCTCGAAGATGACCTCATGCGGCGCTTCGGTGGCCAGACCATCGCCGGGCTGATGG
This sequence comes from Caldilineales bacterium, assembly GCA_019695115.1. Taxonomy (GTDB): domain Bacteria; phylum Chloroflexota; class Anaerolineae; order J102; family J102; genus SSF26. The sequence continues at coordinate 55,275 of JAIBAP010000013.1, forward strand.
ATCGCCTGGGCGTGGAAGAAGATGTGCCGATCGAGGCCGGGCTGGTGAGCCGGGCGATCGAACAATCGCAGACCCGCGTCGAAGGCTACAACTTCGACATGCGCAAGCACGTGCTCGAATACGATGACGTCGTCAACAAGCAGCGCAACGTCATCTATGCCCAACGTCGCCGCATCCTGGGCGAGCCGACCCTGCGGCCGCAAATCCGGGAGATGACCGACAAGTACATCGCCGGGTTGGTGCAGACATTCACCAACGAAAAATTCAGCGAGGACTGGGACCTGGACGCCCTGCACAGCGCCATCCTCCGCGTCCTCCCCCTGCCCGTCCAGGAGTCTTCCATGACCTGGGCGGGGCTGAGCCGCGAACAACTGACCGAGCGGCTGCAAGACCTGGCCGAGCAGGCGTATGAGGACAAGGAGAAGCGACTGGGCGGCGAGATGATGCGCCGGATCGAGCGGCTGCTGATGATCGAGATGGTCGACCATCGCTGGGTGCGACATTTGACCGACCTGGACATGCTGCGCGAGGGCATCGGCCTGCAAGCCTATGCCCAGCAAGACCCGCTGGTGGCCTACAAACGCGAGGCGTTCGAGATGTTCGCCGAGCTGATGGACAGCATCGAAGAAGATGTTGTCACCCGCATCTACCATGCCGAATTGCAGCCACAGCAAGCAGCGGCGCGACGGCCGGTGCGAGCCATCCACCCGGTGGCAGGGGCCGGCGCCGGCGACAGCAAGCCAGAGCCGCAGCACAAGTCTGGCCCCAATGTCGGCCGCAACGACCCCTGTTGGTGTGGCAGCGGCAAGAAGTACAAGGATTGCCACTGGAGCAGCGACCGCGCCGGGACCACCCAGCCCGACCAGCCCCAGCCGGCCGGCGCCAAACCTGGCGCCAAACCTGGCCAACCCACGCCCGCCGCCAAAGCCCCACCCCCGCGTCCAGCTGGCGCGCCCGGCGGCAAGCCTGCCCCCCGCCCGCCCGCCGCCAAGACCAAGAAACGAAGATGACGCCGCCATCCGCCTGGCTGGAGCGTCTGCACCTGCAAGCGCCCGCCGCCATCTTCATCGACGCTTTCCGGCCGTTGGGCTGGTTTGCGAGCGAGATGCTGGCGGCGGCGGCGCCCCTGCTGCCGGTGGAACGCGACCGGGTGGAACGATTGGCCCGGCGCCTGGGCGATGAAGGGAAGCCGGAGCAACCCGCCCGGCCAGGAGAGGAGCCATGAGCGGCGATCTCAGTGCAACCGACAGCGCCAGCCTGGCCCTGCTCGTGGCCCTGGCCCTGCTCGTCCTCTCGTTCCGACGTCGTTCGGCGCCATCGTCGCAGCCGGACGACTGGCTGCTGAAAACCAGGGCCGAGCGTGAGGCCTCGGAATCCGGCCAACCGGCCCTCTCGCTCAGCCTGCTGGAACCGGCGGCTGGCGATGGCGACCCGCCCGCCTCCCTCCCCGGCGACCTGGCCTTGCTCGGTCGCCCTCCCCTCTCGCCCCGCCGCCTCTCTTCCACCGACGCGGCTGCCGCGCCCGTGCTGATACTGCTCGACCCCGACGCCGCCATCGGCGAGCAGGCGGTCGAGGGCCGCATCGACCCGGTGGTGGGCCGTTGGGCGCGGCTGTTGGTGGTGGCCTTGCTGCTGGCTGTGTTGGTGCTGCGATTTATGTTCGGGTGAACAGTATCGCGGGCGACAGCCTCGTGTTCTCGTTCGTCGCTATCCTCGTCAAGGAGTACCATCATGACCGTGAAAGACATCGTACTACCTTTGCCAGAAGATTTGTATATTCGGCTGGAACAAACAGCCCGTGCGACCAAACAATCCTTCACCGACATGCTGGTGCGCGCCGTACGCACGGGCAGCCCGCCCGATTGGTCACAAGCACCGGCGGCATTCCAGACCGACCTGGCCGCGCTCGACCGGCTCGACGACGATTCCCTGTGGCGCATTGCCCGCACCCGGCGCAGTCAAGCCGACGCCGCACGCCTGGAATCACTGTTGGAAAAGAACGCCGACGGCACGATCAGCGCCGCCGAGCGCCTGGAGATGGAAGGCCAAATTGCCGAGGCTGACCGGCTGATGCTGCGCAAGGCCCACGCCGCCGCCTTGCTGCAATGGCGCGGGCACGCTGTACCGCCATTCGAAAGGCTATGACCCGGTGGCGATCCATCTGCCGACGCACGTGCGTCAACGTCTGATCCAGGCGGATGACCATCGCTGCGCCTATTGCCATACGCCCCAGGCCAACAGCGGCAGCCCAATGGCGGTCGACCACCTGATCCCGCGCAGCAAAGGCGGCGCCACCGTTTTCGAAAATCTGTGCTTTGCCTGCTATCGCTGCAACCTGTACAAAGGCTCTCTGGTGGAAGCCATCGATCCGCTTGGCGGCGAGGTAGCATCTCTTTTCCATCCCCGAAGCGACCGATGGGATGAGTATTTTGCCTGGGATGAGGCCGGTCTTCGCATTCACGGCCTGACACCCACTGGCCGGGCGACGGTCACAGCCCTCAATATGAACAACGCCATCATCATCGAGGCGCGCCGCAACTGGGTTCGGCTGGGCTGGCGTCCTACGACTGGCTGATTGGCGCACCAGGTGTCCTCCATGCGCCTCACCGCCGACCTTCACCTTCATTCCCACTACTCCCGCGCCACCAGCCAGGACCTCACCCTCTTCCACCTGGCCAAATGGGCGCAGATCAAAGGTGTGCACATCGTCGGCACCGGCGACATCGCCCACCCCGGCTGGCTGCAAGAACTGAGAGAACATCTGGAGCCGGCGGAAGCGGGGCTGTTCCGGCTCAAATCTGATCTGGCGCCGGCGGTCGAGGCCGAAGTCCCGCCCGCCTGCCGCGGCCCCGTCCGCTTCCTGCTGGCGGGCGAGATCAGCAACATCTACAAGCGCGGCGGCAAGACGCGCAAAATCCACCACATCGTCTTCGCCCCCGACCTTGACGCCGTCGCCCGGCTGCAAGCCCGGCTAGAGCGCATCGGCAACATCCGCTCCGATGGCCGCCCCATCCTCGGCCTGCCCTCGCACGACCTCCTGGAAACCCTGCTGGAGGTGGACGAGCGCTGCTGCCTCATCCCCGCCCACATCTGGACCCCCTGGTTCGCCCTCCTCGGCTCGATGTCAGGCTACGACTCGGTCGAAGAATGCTTCGGCGACCTCAGCCCGCACATCTTCGCCCTCGAAACCGGCCTCTCCTCGGACCCGCCCATGAACTGGCGCGTCTCCGGGCTGGATCGCTACACCCTCGTCTCCAACTCCGACGCCCACTCGCCCCCCAAACTGGCCCGCGAAGCCACCCTTTTCGATTGCGAGCTCTCCTACGACGCCATCTTCGACGCCCTGCGCAGCGGCGACCCCGCCCGTTTTCGCGGCACCCTCGAATTCTTCCCCGAAGAGGGCAAATACCACCACGACGGCCATCGCAAATGCGGCGTCAACTGGAAACCGGCCCAGACGCTGGCCCACGGCGGCCTCTGCTCGGTCTGCGGCAAACCGGTGACGGTGGGGGTCTATCACCGTCTGGAAACCCTGGCCGACCAGCCCGAAGGCCGGGTCAAGCCCAACGCCCGCCCCTACTTCAGCCTCATCCCCCTGCCCGAAATCCTGGGCGAGCTGCACGGCGTGGGCGCCGGCAGCAAACTGGTCGGCCAGGCCTACGACCGCCTCCTCACCAGCCTGGGGCCTGAGCTGGCCATCCTCCTCGAGCTGCCGCTGGAAGCCATCGCCACAGCCGGGGGCGAACGCCTGGCGGCCGGGATCGGCCGCATGCGCCGGAGCGAAGTTACCGCCATCGCCGGCTACGACGGCGAATACGGCCTCATCAAACTCTTCGACGCCCCCGCCGCTTCGCCACAACTCGACCTCTTCGCCCCGCCCCCACCCACCCCCATCCTCCACGAACCCCCTCCCACCCTGGTCCCCCTCCCGCCCTCTCAGCCCCAATCTCCAATCTCCAATCACCAATCTCCTCTCAACCCCGCCCAACGCGCCGCCGTCCTCTGCACCGACCGGCCCCTGATCATCGTCGCCGGCCCTGGCGCCGGCAAGACCCGCACCCTCACCGCCCGCATCGCCCACCTGGTGCAAGACCTGGGCGCCGCGCCCGCAAGCATCCTGGCCATCACCTTCACCAACAAGGCCGCCGAAGAAATGGCCGGGCGGTTGCGTCACCTCTTGGGCGAGGCCACGGCCGCGCGGGTCACGATCAAGACCTTTCATGCCTTCGGCGCCATGCTCTTGCACGAGTTCGGCGACCGGCTGGGCCTGGCGTCGGGCTTCGCCATCCTGGGCGATGACGACCGCCTGGCCCTGCTCAAGCGCGTGGCCCCTGAACTCGGCCAGCAGCAACTCGCCCAGGCGCTGGCCTTCATCGCCGCTGCCAAGAACCACCTCCAAACCCCCGACCTGGCTTCCGTCGCCGAATTCACTGAGCTCTATCGGGGCTACGAAGCCGCCCTGCGCCAGAACCAGGCCGTGGACTTCGACGACCTCATTCTGTTGCCCGTGCGCCTGCTCGAAGAACAGGCCGAGGTGCGGGAGGCGCTCCACAGCCGCTTGCGCTGGTTGTCGGTGGACGAATACCAGGACATCAACCTGGCCCAATACCGGCTGCTCCGGCTCCTGACCGCAGGCGGGGCCAATCTCTGCGTCATCGGCGACCCCGACCAGGCCATCTACGGCTTCCGCGGGGCCGACTACCGCTATTTCCTCCGCTTCGAGCAGGACTACCCCGACGCCCGGCGGCTGCACCTCGACCAGAATTACCGCTCCACCCAGATCATCCTCGACGCCGCCACCCAGGTCATCAGCCGCAACCCCAACCGGCAGGCGCTGCGCATCTTTTCCGACTTCGTCGAGCAGGTCAAGCTGGACGTCCACCCCGCCCCTACCGACAAAGCCGAGGCCGAGTTCATCGTCCACCAGATCGAGCAGATGGTGGGCGGCACCAGCTATTTCTCGCTCGATTCGGCGCGCGCCAGCGGCCATGAGGCCGCCCCGCGCAGCTTCGCCGACTTCGCCGTGCTCTATCGCCTCTCGGCCCAGAGCCGGGCGCTGGCCGAGGCCCTCGAACGTTCCGGCATCCCCTACCAGACGGTCGGGCAGACGCCGCTGTACGAGTTCAAAATCGTGCGCGAGGCCCTGGCCTTTCTCTGGCTGCTGCACAATCCCCGCTCGCAGCTACACCTCGACCTGGCGGCAGGGGCCGGCCGCTCGCCCGCCTTCCAGTCGGACCTGGCGGCCAGCCAGCCGGAGATGACTGCCGCCCAACTGGTCGAGCGCGTTGCTGCCTTCCTGGTGGCCAGCCGCAGCCTGAGCCAGGCCGACGCCACTCGTCTCGACCAACTGGCGCGGCGAGCCGCGCCCTTCGGCCACGACCTGGCGGCCTTCCTGGAAGCGACCATCCTGCACAGCGAGACCGACTTCTACGACCCCCGCGCCGACCGCGTGACCCTGATGACTTTGCACGCCTCGAAGGGCCTGGAATTCCCCGTCGTCTTCATCGTTGGCTGCGAGGAGGGCCTGTTGCCCTATGTGCGGGCCGGTGAACCGCCGGACATCGAGGAGGAACGGCGGCTGTTCTACGTGGGCATGACCCGCGCCCAGAAAAAACTGGTGCTCAGCCACGCCCACACCCGCTTCCTCTTCGGCCAGCGGCTGCAGAATCCGCCCTCGCCTTTCCTCCGCGACATCGCCAGCGCCCTCAAAGACATCCGGGCGATGGAACGCCGGCCGGAGAAGAAAGAACCGGCGGGGGTGCAGCTCGGCCTCTTCTAGCGCCCGCCGCCCTGATCTGCTATAATGGCAATAGTCATCCCACGCCGATGCCAGTATGAAAGAGTCAACAGCGGCCCGCCAGGGCGCCAGAGTCAAGAAGTCTGAATTGGTCTCACCCTATGATCGCATGATTGCATCACAGGAACGAACTGCAGCCCAAATCGACAAACTGGAGCGGGCTGTGAAACGAATACGCAGGGATCTGGGGGACGTAACACAATATATGAGGTACGATCTCCAAAATGAAGCCTATCGCATGTTGCCGCCTTTGCTGGCAAATGAGTATGGCATCCACCTCAGCGAGCGCCTCATCCGCACCGAAATCGACGGTATGGAAATCGATTTCTTCGCCCGTGGAGAACGCGAGGGGCAAGCAGTCTGTGTGATCGGAAAAGCGGATCAGCGCATGCACGAACGCGACGAAGCACGATTAGAGATGATTTTCGATCAACTGGATCGACAGGCAAAGGCCGTTCAACAGCAATACCCTGATTGCGAGATCGTGCAACTGGTCGTCACCCACTTCGCGCAGCCGGAGATGCTGCAGAGGGTGCGCGAGCACGGGCTGCTGGTGGTGCAGAGTTTCGAGTGGTAGCCTGATAGGGCGGGGAAAGGGGTGTGGGGATAGAAATGAACAGCAAATGAGCAGGGTTTGGTCTGGAAAGTAGATGGCGGGCGGCATAGACTGGAACCATCCATCGTTCCGCCCCTCCTATCTTTCTTTCCGGAGCCTTGTCATGACAACTCAGTACGAACGTTTCGCCGGTCTTGCCGCCATCCTGGCCGGGCTGGTCGGCCTGCTCTATTCGGTCTCATTCGTCGTGCTACAGAACAACCTGCTCAGCGCCGTCTTTCTGCTGGCGGGCGGACTGCTCTCGCTCGTCGCTTTGGTCGCCCTCTTCAACCGGCTGGCCGAAGCCGACGCCGGCTTTGCCCTGCTGGGCCTGATGCTGGCCGGGGTTAGCGCGCTGGGCGCGGCCATCCACGGCGCCTACGATCTGGCCAACGCCATCCATCCGCCCGTCGAGGCCGCCGGGGCGGCCGGGCTGCCCAATGCCATCGACCCACGCGGCTTCCTCACCTTCGGACTCGCCGGGCTGGCCGTCCTGGTCGCCGCCGTCTTGATGGGACGCGGCGGGCGCTTCCCGAACCTCCTGCGCCTCCTCACTTTCGTCCTCGGCCTGCTGCTGCTCATCATCTACCTGGGCCGGCTGATCGTCCTCGACCCCACCAGCCCGCTCATCCTGGCGCCGGCTGCGCTGACCGGTTTCATCCTCAACCCGGTCTGGTACATCTGGCTGGGGCTGGAACTGCGCAAGGGCTGGAGCAAGTCGGCTGTGCGCATGGGCGCCGCCGCCTGAGATGGAGGTGCACATGCCTGCTGCTTTGCGCTTCGACGCCGACAAAGTCGCCTATTTCGAGAAGGCCGGCTGGGAGGCCTATTACGACCACAACTGGCTGCGAGCCTTCTGGTTGATGGTGCAACTCAACCGCGAGGAGTTCGCCATGCCCTTGCCCCTGGCCCTGGCCGCAGCCCTGGATGTGGTGCGGGCCTCGATCGCCTTCGCCCCGCTCGACAACGATGTGCCCAAAGCGCAGCACTTTATCGGCCGCTATTATGAGAAAGCCGCCCGGCGGGTCAAATTCCAGGCCGGGGCCAGGACCGTGGCCGAATTGGAGATGGACTACTGGCTCGTCCACCGCCGCCTGGCGCTGGCGCGGATCAAGGACCCCGCCGCCGACAACCTCGAACCGTTGGTCGCGTCCATCGCCAACCTGCACACCGCCCTGTTCGCTGCCCCCGCTGCCGCCATTCGCACCTCGGCTGAAGAAAGGGCGCGTGCAGCCGAGGCCGTTGACCGCATCACTGGCAAACGTTCGACCGACATCGCCGCCGATTGGCGCCTGGTCGAGGAGCATTTGCAGCGAGCCTATGGCGCCATTCAGATGTAACACGGAATGTGAGGCGCGGTGGGGGATCTCCTCACACCCCGTTCGCACGTGGGCGTGCTCACCCCGCAATTCACGTTTCACGGAACACGCAACACGCAACACCACCCGTTCGCACGTGGGCGTGCTCACTCCGCAATTCAGGTTTCACGCCCCGCACCCCGTTCGCATGTGGGCGTGCCCACCCCGCAATTCACGTTTCACGCACCACGCAACACGCAACACGCAACACCACCCGTTCGCACGTAGGCGTGCTCACCCCGCAATTCACGTTTCACGCAACACCACCCGTTCGCACGTGGGCGTACTCACCCCGCAATTCACGTTTCACGCCTCACGTTTCACCCCTCAGGAGACCCCGACATGGCTGGCGAAACCCCCAACCTCTACGAACTTGGCAACACCACCGTCCAAATCACCTACACCCCCGCCGGATTGGCCGGGCTGCCCCGGCTGACCTACAAGGACAAGAAGCAGAACCTGGTCTTCCAGGGCGCCGAAATCCGCTCCTCGCCCTCGGACCTCGGCGTTCAGATCACGGTCGGCATCGAAACCGTGTTCGATTTCAAGGACGTCCTCCTCACCGTGCTGATCCCCCGCGTCCGCCTGAGCGAAGGCGCCAGCGAGGAGGCCATCCAGAGCGTCGCTATCGAAACCACCCTGCGCAGCAGCATCGGCGGCCCCGGCCTGCTCACCGGCCAGATCCAAACCTACCGGGCGCTCAACCTCAAGGGCATGGCCCGATTGGTCGACTTCTGATCAGACGAACAGCGGCTGCATCCCCCGGCGAGCGGCCAACTTGGCCAGGTCGGGCAGGGGGGCCGAGGCAGAGAAACGCCCGGCAGCCGAGAGGATGCGCGGGAGGAGATCGACGTCGCCGGCCGTGTTCAGAAACAACTGCGGGCGGTGCAGTGCCCAATGCACGGCCTGGTCGATGTCCGCCTGATCCTCCAGCGGCTGGTACCAGGTAGTGCGCGTCTGCCGATGGCCATCCCACGGCCCACGCGTGATCGCCTTGATCGCCTGTACGGCCACATTCCGCTCCTGGCAAATGTTCACCAGCATCTCGAAATCGGCTGCGTACTGCCGGTTCTGCATCATCGGATAGTTGTAGGGAAGCAGCACCGAGTCGAAATCAACCCGTGCCAGGGCGCGCAGGTGCAAGGCGGCTGCCTGCGCCCCATGCCCGGTGATGCCGATGAAGCGCGTCAGACCCTGCCGCTGCGCCTCCAGCACGGCCTCCAGCGCCCCATCCTGGCCCATCACTGTCTCCCAGATCTCGGCGCTGCTGACATTGTGCAGTTGCAACAAATCCACTTGCTCGACCCGCAGCAGCGCCAATGAGCGGCGGATGGACTCCCACGCCCGTGCTTTGCTGCGCTCCTCGACCTTGGTGCCCAGAAAAAAGTCCTGCCGGTGGCGCGCCATCCAGGGGCCGAGGCGCAGCTCCGAATCGCCATACGAAGCGGCCGTATCGATATGGTTGACGCCAAATTCGAGCAGGACGGCCAGGGTGCGGTCTGCCACGACTTGATCGACGCTCCAAAGGGCGGCGGCGCCGAAGATGGCGCGGGTGCTGAGATGGCCGGTGCGGCCGAACATCGCTTGGGGAATCATGAGGCGTTTCTCTCGGAACGGGCTGCAAGCCGGCTGAGCCGCTGCGCGGCGGCGTCCAGCGTCTCATCGGTCTTGCAGAAACAGAAGCGGGCCAGGCCGTGGGCCAGGTGTTTGTGGGCGGAGCTGTAAAAAGCGCCCGGTGGGATGGCCGCCACCCCGATCTCGGCCGTCAGCCAGCGGCAGAAGGCGTCGTCGGTGGCAAAGCCGAAGCCGGAGACATCGGCGACAATGAAATAGGAGCCTTCGGGCAAGAGGGGCGAGAGACCGGCGGCATCGAGGATGGCAGCCAGGCGGTCGCGCTTGGCCTGGTACATCGCCGCCAAGCTTTCGTAATAGCCAACCGCCGGAGCCAGACGCACGGCCTCGGCCAGAGCGACCTGCAAGGGCGTGGCCACGCAGAATGTCATCCATTGATAGACATTACGCAGGGCCGAGATCAGCGGGCCGGGGCCAATCGTCCAGCCGACCTTCCAGCCTGTGACCGAGAACGTCTTGCCGGCCGAGCCGATGCTGAGCGTGCGTTCCCACATCCCCGGCAGCGCAGCCATTCGGCGCATGGCAACACCGTCATAGGTCATGCGCTCGTACACCTCGTCGGCGACGACGATGACATCGTGCTCCTGGCAGAGAGCGGCGATCTGGGCCAGTTCGTCGGCGTCGAAGACCTTACCGGTAGGGTTGTGGGGGGTGTTCAGGAAAAGTAGTTTGGTGCGTTCGTTGAACTGCGCCCGCAATTCGTCAGGGTCGAAGCGCCAACGGCCATCGGGCTGAGGATAGAGCGGGACGAAACGCACGACGCCGCCCGCCAGCGATACATCGGCCGGGTAGGAGTCATAGAACGGCTCGAAGAGGATGACCTCATCGCCCGGATCGACCAGCGCCTGGCAGATGCCGAAGAGGCTGGCCGTGGCCCCGGCCGTGATCTGGATCTCGGCGAGGGGATCGACCTGCCGCCCCAAATCGACCTCCGCCTGCCCGGCCAGCGCCTCGACCAGGCCCAGATGGCCGCCATAGCGGGTGTATTGGTTGTGCTCGGCGGCAATGGCCCGCTGCGCCGCCTCCTTGACGAAATCAGGGGCCGGAAAATTGGGGAAACCCTGGCCCAGATTGACGGCGGCGTGCCGGTCGGCTAGGGCGGTGAATTCGGCAAACACCGAAGCGGCGAAGTCGCGGGCGCGCTTCGCCACAGGAGCGGGGCCGGAAGAAGGGATGGGTGGGTTCAAGGCGACGACGCGGGGGTAGGATGCCGCCATTGTATCATCTGGCCCGACCCAGACCAAGCCTCGTTCGCAATTCCAGCGCCGCGTGCTATAATCCGCCTTGCACGGTCGTGATCCTCCTCGGCCTGTCTCCATCCCGATCAAACCATGGACATCGAAGACATCTTTACCACCGTTGCCGCCGAATACCATCTGGACAAACACCAGTTGGCCGAGCAGGGCTGGCGCGAGAGCCGGTGGGATCCGCTGGCGGTGGGGCAGGCCAGCGACATGGGCATCATGCAGATCGCACCTGCCACCTGGGACGAGTGGGCGCCCAAAGTGGGCGTGTACGACCCCTTCGACCCCAACAGCAATATCCGTGTGGCGGCGGCCTATCTGGTCTATTTGCGCACCTTCCTGGCCGAACGCTTGCGGCTGCGGGGCGACCACTGGCTCCTGGCGACGTACAGCTGGGGGCCGGACAATGTTCAACGCCTGGTGCAGGCCGGAAAGGGGTGGGATCAGACGCCCGCCATCCACCAGGAATACGCACTGAGCATCCTCTTGGGGGCCGAGACACGGGCGCTGGCCGCCGCCGAACAATACATTCACTGATTTCCGAGTCACGTTCATGCCATCTTCCCTTTCCAAACGCGCTCCTTTGTTCGTCGCCCTCCTGGCAGCCTGGGTCGCCATGCTCGGCAGCCTCTACTTCAGCGAGGTGGCGGGTTTCGTCCCCTGCAAGCTGTGCTGGATTCAGCGCATCCTCATGTATCCGCTGACCGCCATCCTGCTGGTGGCCGTGCTACGCCGCGATGATGGCGTCCCCGCCTATGTGCTGCCGTTCTCGCTTATCGGCATGGGTGTTTCCACCTATCACTACCTGCTACAGAAGACCGACATCTTCCCCGAAAGCACGGTCTGTGCTGGCGGCGTGCCGTGCAGCATCGCCTACATCAACTGGCTGGGTTTCATCACCATCCCCTTCCTGGCGCTGACGGCTTTCGTCATCATCAGCATCTCGATGGCCTTCTTCCTGGCCAACCGCCCGCTGGCCGAGGTGGAGGAGGCTTGAGATCCGCTTTGCGCTGTTTGGAGGCAGCCCGCTATGACCGAACCGACTGCGCCTTCGACCGAAACCACCCCTGCCGCCCGGCCGGCTGAACCTGCCCCGGCGCCCCTCCCGCCCCCCGCCGCGACCCGCACCGGCATGAGCGCCGCCGGCTGCCTGCGCGATGCCATCCTGGTCATCCTGGGGGCGCTGACCGGCGTCGCCCTGACCCTGGGCCTGCTGTTCTACATCAACGGCGCCCTCGATTTCGGTCGCCACGAGCGAGTGACGGCGCTGGCCAGCAACCTGGAGACCCTGGCCGGCCAACAGCAGCAGACGGCCGCACAGGTGGGGCAACAACAAACCGCTTTGGGCCAACTCAGCGAGGCCGCTCAGTCACGGTTCGGCCAGATGGATGCCATGGCAGGACAGGTGGCAGCCCTGGAAACAGAGGCCGCCGGCTTTGCCCAACAGGTTGACCAAACCGAAACGGAACTGGCCGCCCTCGACGCCGCCCTGCAAACGGTGGCAGGGGATAACGAAGCCATTCGGGCGCAGACCGACGCCCTCGCCGCCCAGGTCGCCACCCTCAGCGTCGGCGCCGAACGATTCCGGGTCTTCGTCGCCGGCCTGCGCGACCTGACCACCGCCCTGGCTGGACAGCCGGCCAGCGCCGAGCCAGTGACAGAGGTCGAGCCGGCGGAGAGCCAGACCGAGGCCGCCCAACTCCCCGCCACCCCAGCCCTCGTCTTCTTCCCGCCCCTCGAACCCATCCCGCAGCCCGCACCCGGCCAGAGCCTGATCTACGGGCTGGCCTGGGCCGACGCCAACGCCGATGGCCAGCCTTCGGCCGATGAGACGGCGCTGGCAAGCTGGCAGGTCAACCTGCGCGACGCCCGCGGCCGGGAACTGGCCGCTGCCATCACCGACGCGGCCGGGCGTTTCATCTTTGCCGACCTCGTCCCCGGCTCCTACACACTCATTCTCGTCGCCCCAGACGACGCCGACGCCGGCGCGCAGCCCCCGACCCTCTCCGTCGCCACCGGCCCCGACCTCCTTACCGAAGCCAACCTGGGCCTGCTCAGACCCTGACGCTCGCGGTCGCCCGCACGTCAGTCATCGCTGCGGTTGTAGAAATCGAGTTGCACACTGCCATAGCGCCGCCTGTCGATGCGTTGCAGATGTGCCAAGACCGGCTCCGAGAACTCCTTCGGGTGAATCTGAACGATGACCTCGCCAGGCGGCGTCAGTAACTCTGGCCGGGCGTCGATCATCAGCAACGCCTTGAGCCACAAGCCCTGATATTGCGGCGGCGCCACGAAAATGTAATCATAGGGCGTGGCTACAGGCTGCGCTAGAATCTGAAAAGCATCGCCGCGCACCACCACCGCCAACTCGGACAGGCGCGTGTTCTGCAGATTGTGGCCGATGGTCTTCAGCGCCGCTGGCGAACGCTCGACGAAAACCGCCGCATCTGCTCCCCGGCTCAGGGCCTCGATCCCCACGGACCCCGTGCCCCCGAACAAATCCAGCACCCGCGCCCCCAGGATACGCGTGCCCAGGATGCTGAACAACGCCTCTTTGGCCTTGTCGGTGATCGGGCGCGTGGCATCGCCCGGCACCGATTCCAGGCGCCTGCCTTTGGCCGAACCTGCGATCACGCGCATGATGGTTTCCTCAACATGGTCTCGTTAGTCTCCTTGCCGCTGGTGGGTGATCAGGGACGAGGAGACCTCATCCCAGGGTGAGGAGACCTCATCCCAGGGTGAAGAGATCTCATCCCAGGGTGAGGAGACCTCATCCCAGGGTGAGGAGACCTCACCCCTACCGCCCATTATACTCGACCCAACCCCACCTTCCCATGCGATCCGCCCCTCTCGTTGCCCTCCTCATCGGCTGCTTGCTCCTCGCCGCCGGCAGTCGCGCCGCCGGACGCCCTACACCCGGCCCGGTCGCCGCCCCCGACGTTGCCGCCTGGCGTCAGGCGCTGCGGCCACCCCACGCCGCCGGGGAAATCCTGGTGGGCTTCGATCCGCTGCCTGTCAGAGGCCAGGCCGTAACTCGCCCCACCCTCCTGGCTGCGGCCACACACATCGAAACCATCCCCGGCCTGAACATCGAGCGCTACCGACTACGCGACGCTGGCGCCGATGAGATGGCGGCGGCGCTTGCCGAACTCAACGCCACGCCCGGCGTCGCCTTCGCCGAGCCAAACTATCTGCTAACCCCGGACTTCGACCCCAACGACCCCTTCTATGTCAGCTACGCCGGCAACCCCGCCACACCCAACGGCGGCTACCTGACCCTCATGCACCTGCCAGAGACCTGGGACATCGCCCGCGGCAACCCGGATGTCGTCGTCGCCATCATCGACACCGGCGTCGACCTCGATCACGAAGACCTGACCGGCGCGCTCTGGCAGAACCCGGGCGAGATCGCTGCCAACGGCGTGGACGACGACGGCAACGGCTTCGTCGATGACTTCTACGGCTGGGATTTCGCCGCCGAGACGCCCAACGTCAACGACTGGTATGGCCACGGCAGCCATGTGGCAGGCATCGTCGGCGCCCGTTTCAACAATGGCGTCGGCATCGCCGGCATGGCCCCCAAAGCGCGGCTGATGGCGGTTGGCGTCTTCGCCCCGCCCGGCTACGGCACCTACGCCGACGAGATCGAAGCCATCACCTATGCCACCGACGAGGGCGCCAAAGTCATCAACCTGAGCCTGGGCGGCACAGCCTACAGCCGGGGCGAGCAAGTAGCCGTCGAGTACGCCACCCGGCACGGCGTCGTCGTCGTGGCTGCGGCAGGGAACGACGGGCGCGAGGTCTATCACTGGCCGTCGGCGCACGAGGCCGCCATCGCCGTCGCCTCCACCACTGCCAGCGACACCCGCTCCTCCTTCTCCAACCTGGGCGATTTCGTGGATGTGGCTGCGCCCGGCTCCTCGATCATCTCGGTGCGGATGAACGGCGGCTATGTGAACATGAGCGGCACCAGCATGGCTACGCCGCACGTGGCCGGTCTGGCGGCGCTGGTCTTGGGGCGCAACCCCAGCCTGTCGCCGGTCGAAGTCCGGGGCATCATCGAAAACACGGCCGTCGATCTGGGCGCGCCCGGTCGCGACAAAGCCTTCGGGCATGGCCGCATCGACGCCTTCGCCGCCATCCAGGCCACCGAACCCTACACCGGCCCGCTCCCGCCCACCACCCCCGACTGGCTGCGCGCCCAGATCTGGCCGCCCCTGTGCAACGAAATCATGGCCGAAGGGACGTTCGAGTCAGCGGTACAGACGTCGTGGGTGCTCACCGGCACAGCGGCCATCACCGACACAGTGGCGATGACCGGCTCGCACTCGCTCTACCTCACGGGCCTGCCGGGGCAGAGCGGCGCCGCCTCCCAGAGTTTCACCCTGCCCCCCGACCTGCACGCCGCCACCCTCTTCTTTGGCATCCGCATCGAGAACGACGACCGCAACCTGGGCACCGACCCCACCTGGCCGGGCCGCGACCGGCTGAGCGTCTGGCTGCGGACGGCGGATGGCGACCCGCTGCTGGAGCTGATGCGCGCCGGCAATGCCGATTACAACCTGGCCTCCGGCCTGCCCTGGGATCGCTATCTGCATGTCCTTGCCGCCGACGAACTGGCTTTGCTGCGCCAGGCGGTGGCCGCAACCGGCGGGCTGGAGCTTTGGTTCCAGGCCGAGAATGCCGCCGATCCTTTGCCCACCCGTTTCTACATCGACAACGTCCGCCTCTGCGCCAGCCACGCCCCCCTCTACCTGCCGTGGCTTCGCCCCTGAACCGCAAGCGTCAGCGAGCGGCACACGCACCCGTCATCCGCCGCCCATGTCACCGCGCATTGCCAGTTCGATCAGCCTTCTCGTTGCCCTGCTGGCCGGGGCCGGGCTGGCCGCGCTCGTAAACTACACGAAACCAAGTTCGCCCGGCATCCTGCTGGCGGCGCCGCTGGTGGTCCTGGCCGCTGGCGGGCTGAGTATGCCGCTCTGGCTGCTGGCGCAACGCCGGCTGACGCCCACGCTCCCGGCCCGGCTGCTCGTCCGCACGGCCGGGCGCGAGGGGTTGTGGAGCGGGTTGTATGCAGCTCTCCTGGTAGGGCTACGGGTCTTCGGTTCTCTGGACTGGGTGATGGTGGTGGTGCTGGCGGCGCTTTTCATCATGCTGGAGCTGTTCCTGCAACAGCGCCAGCAGCCTCAGCCTGCCCCCAAGCAGGCTGCCCCGGCCCCCAAACCCTCCCCAGCTGCCTCCTTTGGCCGCACCAAGCCCGCACCCAAGCGCAAACGCCGACATGGGGACGATGGCATCACGTAGGCGCGGCGGTCAGGCGCGATAGGTGGGCAAAACCAACGGCGGCGGGTCGCTGGCCTGGTTCAGATGCACATCCAGGGCGTGACGCAGGGCGACGCGGTCATCCCAGGGGTGCTCGGTCGTCCCGAAACACATCGACTGCTCGTGGCCTTTGCCGCAAACGATGACCAGGTCGCCGGCGCGGGCCTGGCGCAAGGCCAGTTGGATGGCGCGATAGCGGTCGGGTTCGCCCATGGCCCGGCCCCCGGCTTCCTCACAGGCCCGCAGGCTGGCGGCGATGATGGCCTCCAGGTCTTCGGTGCGCGGGTCTTCGGCAGTGACCACGGTCAGATCGGCCAGCCGGCCGGCCACCTCGCCCATCATCCGGCGCTTGGCCACGTCGCGCAGCCCGGCCGAGCCAAAGACGGCGATCACCCGCCCTGCCGTCAGTTCGCGGGCGGTGGTCAGCGCCGCAGCCAGGGCGAAGGGCGTGTGGGCAAAATCGACGATGGCGGTGAAATCCTGACCGCGGTCGATTCGCTCCATGCGTCCGGGGATGCCGGCCAGCGCCCGCACACCGGCGGCGATGGCGGCGTCGTCCAACTCGAGCAGGAAGGCAGTCGAGACGGCAGCGAGGATGTTGTAAACATTGAACAGACCCACCAGCGGTGTCTGCACCACCACCGCCCGGCGCTCGCCCCAGCGCACGATCAGGCCCATCCCGGATGGAGACTGCTGGATTTCTGTGGCCCGCACCTCACCGGCCTGGATGCCATAGCTCAGCCGCAGCGGCGCCGGATAGGCGGACAGGGGCGCGAACGAACGGTCATCGGCGTTGAGCACTGCCCCGCGGGGGAGGCCGGGCTTGGGGCTGGTGGCGGCCATCATCTCGACCAGGCGAGCTTTGGCCGCCAGATAGCCGTCGTAGTCGCCGTGCTCGTCCATGTGCTCGTGGGTCACATTGGTGACGACGGCGATGTCGTAGTCCACCCCGGCCACTCGCCATTGGCTGAGACCGTGCGAGGTGGTTTCGAGCACGGCCCAACGGCTGCCGGCGTCGGCCATCAGTCGGAGATAGCGATGGAGATCGGGGGCGTCGGGCGTGGTGGTATGCAGCCCGGTGTCCAGGGTCTGGTCGCCGATGCGGGCATTGACCGTGGTCAATAATCCGGCTTCGACCCCGGCGGCGGTCAGGATGCTGTGGATGAGATTGCTGGTGGTGGTCTTGCCGTCGGTGCCGGTGACGCCGATCACGCCCAGGCGGCGGCTGGGGAAGCCCTCCCAGGCGGCGCAGAGCAGGCCCAAGGCCCGGCGGCCGTTCTCGACCCGTAGGTAGGGCGCTCCCAGGCTGAGGTCTTGTTCCCCCACCACCGCCGCGGCCCCGGCGGCGATGGCCTGCGGGATGAAGCGGTGGCCGTCGCTGTTCACCCCGCGATAGGCGACGAAGATGGCGCCCGGCCGCACCTGCCGCGAGTCGGAGGTGATCTGGGTGATGGCGAGATCGGGTTGGTGGGCGGGCAGGCCGAGGGCAGCGGCGAGAGAGGAGAGGGATAGAATCGAGATGCCCATCTGTCACTAGTTGCTGAGCTTCAAAGTGTACATTGCTCGCGCCTTGAGCAAAGCCACTTGATCGGCGGCATCCAGAAGCTCATCCAGGGTCTTCGCTTCCTCCTGCGATAGCATCCCGGCTTTACTCTTGTCAAGTAGCTCACCAAGCCGCTCCTGCTGTGCCGGCGAAACGACGGCATTAGCAAGAACCAGCAGTTCGGTTGTACTCATGCCGCTAAGGGGTCGAAGCGAACTATCTTCGGATGACGGTGGCCCGCTTTGCTGCCAGGCAGAACGCACGTTGCGCAACAAGGCTTCGGCAAGTCCAACCTGTTCGACGGGTGGCCACTGTTTTGCCGCCTCGAAGACTTCGGCATAGGTGGATAGAGTCATTCTGAAGCTCCATGAAGGGTGCGTTGCTCGCCGCATTCTTCAGAATCCAAACCGAAACCAATCGGTGTTGAACAGAATGCCGCAAGCAAGGACAAGGAAGATGCAAAGGAAGATGAAACCGCAGCCGCAGCCGCTGATCGAGCAGCCGCGACCGAAGCCGAAGTTGTCTTGCAGCCAGTCGAACAGCCAGGTCAGGGCGGCAATCTCGAGCAGCCCGGCCAGGCAACCTTGATCTCTGTCGTTCATGATCGCCTCAACGGTGAACGGTGCGGAACAAAAGGGGGCACAAAAAATGCGAAGTCGCAGCACATTATAAACGAAAAGCCCGCCAGGTCTGCACCCGGCGGGCTTGGGAACGGCAAGAAGCGGGGTTCAGAACCCGGATGCGATCGCCATCGTCACCGAATTCGCCGCCCAGGTGAGGATGGGCTGGGCGAGGATGCCGATCAGCAGCACCATGATGGCGCTGACCACCAGCGTCAGGCGCAGGCCGCCGCTGGTCTTGAAGGTCGCCGCTTCGGGGGCCTCGACGAAGAACATGTAGCGGACGACGTTCAAATAGTAGAAGGCGGCAATGACGGCGTTGATGGCGCCGACCGCGGCCAACGCCAGCATCTCCCGGCGGACGGCGGCGCCGAAGACCAGGAACTTGCCCAGGAAGCCGCCGGTGGGCGGGATGCCGGCCAGCGAAAGCAGGAACAGCGTCATCAGCAGGGCCAGCCCCGGCGCCCGACGGATCAGCCCGCCGAAGGCGGCATAGTCGGTGGAGCCGGTCTGCTTCTCCACCGCCATCACCGTCACGAAGGCGCCGACATTGGTAAAGAGATAGGCGAAGAGGTAGATCAACAGCCCGCTGACCCCATCGAACGGCCTGGGGCCGCCGCTGGCGGCCAGACCCATGAGGATGTAGCCGGCCTGGGCGATGGACGAGTAGGCCAACATGCGTTTGACGCTCGTCTGCTTCAGGGCCACCAGGTTGCCGAGGGTCATGCTCATCATCGAGAGGGCGGCCAGGATCAGCATCCATTGGCCGCTCCAGTCGGGCAGGGCGGCCAAGAAGACGCGGCCGGCCACAGCGAAACCGGCGGCTTTGGAGGCGGTGGAGAGGAAGGTCGTGACCGGGGTGGGGGCGCCGTCGTAGGTGTCGGGCGCCCACTGATGGAAGGGGACGAGGCTGGCCTTGAAGCCGAAGCCGCCCAACAGCAGGATGATGGCGGCCAGACCCAGGTACAGATTGGCAGAACTGGCCCCGAACAGTTGCCCGACTGCGGCCAGGTCGGTGCTGCCGGTGGCGCCATAGAGCAGCGAGATGCCATAGAGCAAGATCGCACCCGAGGTGGCGCCGTAGAGGAAGTACTTCATGGCCGCCTCTTGCGAGCGCATGTCGTGGCGCAAGAAGCCGGCCAGGATGTAGGACGTGATCGAGAGGAACTCGATGCCCAGGTAGATGAGCAGGAAATTGGTGGCGCTGACCGCGACGCTGATGGCCAGAGCAGCAAACACCAACAGGGCGTAGAACTCGCCCAGGTAGCGGCTGCGCCCGGCCATGAAGTTGATCGAGGCGAAGATGACCAGGCCCACGCCGATGATGGCGATCGCCTTGAAGAACAAGGCGTAAGGGTCGATCACCATCGTCGTTGCCACCACGGTGGCCGGGGCAGAGAGAATCAGATAGACTGTGGCTGCCAACGCCGCGGCCAGACCGACCAGGGCGACGATGGCGGCGCTGCGACCATCATCGCGACGGCGGCGGATGAGGTCCACTGCCATCACCAGAAAGCCCGTCAGGGCCAGGATCAGGTCGGGCAAGAGCAGGCGCAGGGTGTCGAGTGTGTTCAACGGAATCCCTCCCGGGTTAGAAGAGGCTGTTGAGTAGGGTGACGGATGCGCCGTTGAAGTAGATGAGGACGAGGGTGGGGAAGATGCCGAGGAGGATCATCAGCGCCACCAGCGGCCAGAGGGTCACTTTCTCGAAACGGGCCATGTCGGTCGGCCCCTCGGTTTCCTGGCCGGCCACCTCCGTCCAGTGATGGAGTTTATGGGCGTCGTACTTACCCAGGAAGATGCTCTGGATGATGCGGTAGAGGATGTAGGCGGCGGTGATGACGATGCCGATGACGCCGATGAGGGCGAGGACGGGCACGATGGCGAAGGCGCCGCGGAAGGTGAAGAACTCGGCCCAGAAGCCGGCCAGACCGGGCAAGCCCAACGAGGCGAAACCGGCGAACATCATCGTGGCGTAGAAGACCGGCGTCACGGCGCTGAGACCGCCGAATTTGTCCAGGTCGCGGGTGTGCGCCCGTTCGTAGATCACACCGACAAGGAAAAACAAGGCGCCGGTGATGATGCCGTGCATGAACATTTGCAGGCTGGCGCCGTTCAGGGCCATGGCGGCGCTGTCGATCAGGGCATCGCTCTTGGGCTGGTTCAAGGCCCAGGCGGCGGCGCCGATGCCGAGCATCACGTAGCCCATATGGCTGACCGATGAGTAGGCGATCAGCCGCTTGAGGTCGGTTTGGGCCAGCGAAACAAAGGCGCCGTAGACGATGCCGATGACGCCGAGGAGGGCGATGATGAAGCCGTAATCAGCGGCGGGGCCGGGGAAGAGCGGCAGCAGGATGCGTAGCATACCGTAGGCGCCGAGCTTGAGCAGGACGCCGGCCAGGATGACCGAGCCGGCCGTGGGGGCGGCGGTGTGGGCGTCGGGCAGCCAGGTGTGGAAGGGGAAGCTGGGCACCTTGATGGCGAAGGCGACGAAAAAGGCCCAGAACGAGAGCGAGGCATAGAGCGGCACGCCGGCCCACACGCCTTTCTGGGCCGCCTCCAGGATGTCGAAGGTGCCTGTGCTGAGGTAAACGCCGATGATGGCCAACAGCATGAAGACCGACCCGGCCAGAGTGTAGAGGAAGAACTTGATGGCGGCGTACTGCGGCCGATCTTTTTCCTGGCCCCAGATGCCGATCATGAAATACATGGGCACCAGGCCGATCTCCCAGAACACGTAGAACAGCACCAGGTCCAGCGAGATGAAGACGCCGAACATGCCGGTAGCCAGGAAGAGGAAGAGGGCGAAGAACTCCTTGACCCGGCGGGTGATGGTGCGGGCCGAGTAGTAGAGGCCCAGAGTCGTCAGCAGCGCCGTCAG
Source organism: Caldilineales bacterium (assembly GCA_019695115.1). Classification (GTDB taxonomy): domain Bacteria; phylum Chloroflexota; class Anaerolineae; order J102; family J102; genus SSF26. Next base: position 76,267 of record JAIBAP010000013.1, read on the forward strand.
GAAGATGAGCGGTACGCTGAAGCCATCGACGCCAACGTGATAGTTCACACCCAGGGCCGGGATCCAGGCCGCCTTGACCTCGTAGGCCATCGGCGCCGAAGTGGATGTCACATGGCCCGACCAGTAGTCGAAGGCCAACCAGACGGACAACACCAACGGGATCAAGCTCCAGAGGATGGCGAAGCGTTTGATCAGGTTCGTGCTCCCGCCTGGCATCAGCATGACGATGATGCTGCCGATCAAAGGCAGGAAGGCGATGAGTGTCAGCACCCAGTTGTTGAGAAAATTCATTGAGATCTCCTTCTCAGAATGGTCTTGGAGATAAATTACCGGGAAGATCGGTGTGGATCATCGAATTGCCAGTTGCGCCAACGCCAACAGCATCAGCACGGCAACCAGAAGCACGAGCAAGTAGAACTGCGCCTGACCGGTCTGCACCAGGCGCAGCACCGAGCCGGCCACCTGGGCGACGAAGCCGACGCCGTTGACGGCGCCATCGACAAACAGCTCGTCGAAGGACTGCCGCAACGAGCGCGAGAACCAGCGGCCAAAGCGCCCGACGGCATTGACGATGCCATCGATGACGGCCTGATCGAAGGCTCGCGCCAGCCGCGTCAGCCACATGGCAAAGCCGACGATGATGGCAGGGCGCACGCCGGGCAGGCTGCCGTACAACTCATCGAAGAAGTACTTTTTGCGCAGCACCGGGTGGAGCGGCCCCAGCCAACGCTCGAGCGGGTCCTGTTGCCCGGCCCGCAGCGGCTTGCGACCATATACCAGCCAGGCCAGGAAGATGCCGCCCAACGAGACGATGATCGAGACGACGATAGGGACCGCCCGGAAGGGCAGGGCCTCGGCATGGAGGTCGTAGGCCAGCGCCTGTTCTTCCATCATCGTGCCGAAGGGATTGCCTAACATCTCGCCTACCACCGGGAACCAACGGGGAATGCCAATCCAACCGGCGGCGATGGCAAAGACCGCCAACAGAATGAGCGGCGTCGTCATCGATCTGACGTTCTCGGAGGCATGGGCGGCGGCCTCGGTGCGAGGCTGGCCGAAGAAGGTCATGAACACCTGGCGGAAGGTGTAGAAGGCCGTGAGCAGGGCCGAGATGGCCAGCACCCAGAAGACGGCACTGTGCCCGTTATACCAGGCATCGGAGAGGATCTCGTCCTTCGACCAGAAGCCGGCGGTGAGGAAGGGGAAGCCCGAAAGCGCAGCGGCGCCGATGATGAACGTCCAGCCGGTGGCGGGCATGCGTTTGAGCAGGCCGCCCATATTGCGCATATCCTGGGCGTCGAAGTCCTCGCCATGCGCCTCGTCTTCGTGGCCGTGTTCCTCGTGACTGCCGTGTGCGTCGCCGTGTTCGGCATGGGCGTGGGCATGATGATGGCCGTGCTCGACGCCGTGGATGACGGAGCCGGAGCCGAGGAACAAGAGCGCCTTGAAGAAGGCGTGCATGATCAGATGGAAAACCGCCGCCACCCAGGCGCCGATGCCCAGGGCGGCGAACATGTAGCCGAGCTGCGAAATGGTGGAATAGGCCAGGACTTTCTTGATGTCGTTCTGGGCCAGGGCGATGGTGGCGGCAAAGAGGGCGGTGAAGGCGCCGATGAAGGCGACGAAGAGCAGGGCGCCGTTCTGGCCATGATGGGCGGCCCAGAAGATCGGCAACATGCGCACGATCAGGTAGACGCCGGCCGAGACCATGGTGGCGGCATGGATGAGGGCGCTGACCGGGGTGGGGCCTTCCATGGCATCCGGCAACCACACGTGCAACGGGAATTGGGCCGACTTGCCGATGGCGCCCCAGAAGATGAAGATGGAGATCACCACCGCCGCCGAAAATGTCCCCAGGATCGGCGCCGACAAATGCGCCTCGGCCAGGCGTTCCAGCACATCAGGCTGGAAGATGGCCTGGAAGTTCAGCTCGCGGGTGAGGATGAAGAGGAAGATCAGGCCGATCATCAGCAGCACATCGCCGATGCGGGTGGTGAGGAAGGCCTTGAGACCGGCCTGCCTGGGGGTGATCTGGTTGGGGTCGCGATATTTCTTGTCGAACCAGAACCCGATAAGCAGATAGGAGCACAGGCCCATGATCTCCCAGAAGATGAAAAGCATGAGCAGGTTGTCGGCCACCACCAACCCCAGCATCCCCGTGGCGAAGAGCGAGATATAAGCGAAGAAACGGCTGTAGCGCGGGTCGAGGCCATCCTTGTTCAGGGCCGCATTCTGGTAGCCGGGGAAGGTCATGTAGCCGGAGCTGTAGATGAAGATCATGGTCAGGACGAAGCCAACCATGAACAACATCACAGCTGTCACGGCATCGACGGCCACACCCATTCTGAACGTGGTCGCGCCGGTGGGGATGCTCAGCCAGCTCAAGGACATCTGGAATGGTTCTTCGACCCGATGGCGCCAGTCAGAGAAGAAGGCAAAGGCCACCAGCCAGGACAAGACCCACGAGATTACCACCGCCCCGATAGCAATCGTCGAGCTGAGCCGTTTGCGCGGGTTGGCAAACAAGATGATGGCAAAAAAGGCCAGCAGGGGCGGGATGGGGATGAGCCAGGTGAGATTGAGGAAAGTCTCGGCCATGAAGGACCTCAGGGTAGTGCGTATTGCGTGTCAGGTATTGCGCTTGACGAATGGAACTTCAATAGCGGTGTGCTTCGAGAACAGCCCAGGCCGGTGAAACGTTTCCCATTCGCATGGGGGATTCAGAGGCCGTGGATGCTATGGACGCGAACGGCGGACGAAGACGATGATGGCAAGCAGATAACCAAGCAGAAGGCCGAGAAAACCGGCGAGCAGCATTTGCCAGTCCTTGTCGAAACCGGCGGCGCTGGCAATGGCGACGCCGAGGATGGCGACCAGCAGACTGGCGACCAGGGTCAGGGTCTGCTGGCGCCGGGCTTGCCGGGCCTGTTGAAAGACATGCTGGATATCGCGATAGTTCGGATCGACCTTGATGATTTCTTGGGCGTAATGGACGGCGCCGCTGTACTTGCCTTCGGCCATCCGTTGCTCGACGATCTCGTAGACGGTCGCCAGTTGTTCTGCCAGCGTACCGGTCAATTGCTGCTTGGGCATTGGCGATCGTGGTGCGTGGTACGTGTTGCGTGTTCCGCGGTGCGTGGTGATTGTCGCCTGATCGGGTGTACGCAACACGCACCACGCAATAGTCAACTTCGAATCAATTCAATCTCATCACGTTTCACGTTTCACGTTTCACGCCTCACGATCCTATCCTTTCAACATATCGATCTGATCGACATTGATCGTGCTGCGGGTGCGGTAGATCGAGATGATCAGGGCCAGGCCGACGGCCGCTTCGGCGGCGGCGACGGCGAGAACGAAGATGGCGAAAATCTGGCCCGTCGGATCGCCAGGGCGCACATAGCGCCAGAAGGCCAGCAGGTTGATATTGACGGCATTGAGCATCAACTCGACGCCCATCAGGGCGGCGACGGCGTTGCGCCGCGACAAGACGCCAAAGAAACCGACGCAAAACAAGGCTGCCGCCAAAATCAGATACCATGACAGCGGGATGACCACGGTGAATCTTTCTCCTTCGCTAAAAAGACCTGAGGTGCTTGTGGAAGAAATGTGTTTCGTGAAGCGTGAAACGTGTTCCGTGTTCCGTGAAACGTGTTCCGTGAGGCGCTGGCGACGGGTCTTTACGCAACACGCAACACGCATCACGCATCACGCATCACGATCGATGCCGCTCACGGGCCAGCATCACCGCCCCTACCAGGGCGACGACGAGCAGGATCGAAGCCACCTCGAACGGAATGACATAGGGGCCGACGAAGCCAAGGCCAATCTGGGTGATAGCGTCGGTCGGAACGGGCTGCCGGTCGATGCTGAACTGGGCGGTGTAGCCCAACCAGCCCAGCAAAACGAACAACAGCAACGCGCCCAATCCGGCGAAAAGCCACTGCCGGTTGTAAGCTCCGCCCTCGCGGCCCATCATGCTGCGGCTGAGCATGATGGCAAAGATGATGAGAGTAGAGATGGCGCCGATGTAGATGACGACCTGGGCGATAGCCAGGAACTCGGCTTCGAGCGTGACATAGAGGGTGGCGACGCCGAAAAAGGCGCCCACCAGAAACAAGGCGGCGTGGAAGATGTTGCGCGCCGTCACCGTGCCCACAGCCATGGCCAGGGTGAACAACGAGAGCAGGATGAAAATGACGGGCATGAAGACTTCTCCTTCGATCACACAGGTGCGACGCACACCTGCTTTCCGATCAGATGCGTGGGAGTTCCGGCGTGAAGGCTCGCTTCGAGGCGTAGACCTGCTGGCGCTGCGCCCGGCCCAACAGCCAGAAGCCGCCGATCAACAGCACCAGATTCCAGACCAACAAGACGACGCCCTCGAACGGCTGCCCCAACTCCAACTTGAGGATGATGGCGGTGCCCAGGAACAAGACCAGGGCCAGAGGCACCAGGAATTTCCAGCAGAAACCCATCATCTGGTCGATCCGCAACCGCGGGAAAGTGGCCCGGATCCAGGCCAGGATCCAGAAGACGACCAACGTCTTGGCGAAGAAATAGATGACGCCCAGGGCCGGGACTTGGTCAACAAAGGGGCCTTGCCAGCCACCCAGAAAAATGGTGGTGGCAATGGCCGACAACACCCAGCTATTGAGGAAGAAGGCCAGGTAGAACCAGGCGAACTTCATGCCCGAATACTCGATGTTGAACCCGGCCACGATCTCGCTCTCGGCCTCGAGCAAGTCGAAGGGGGCGCGCTCACCTTCGGCCAACGACGCCGTGAGGAAGATAAAGAAGGCGCACGGCATCACCCACACGAACCACCCCAGGCCCAGGAACTGACCCTGAGCTTCGGCCAGCCCATTCATCCGCATTGTCCCCGCCACCAGCACCGGTAAAAGCATGGCAAAGACAAGCGGAATCTCGTAGCTAAGGAGTTGCGCCACCACCCGAAAACCGCCGATCATGGCGTACTTGTTGTTGGACGCCCACCCCGCCATCAGCGCCGCCATCGAACCAAGCGAACCAAAAGCCATGATGTAGAGCACACCGACGTTGACATCGGCGCCGATGACGCCATTGGCAAAAGGAATGACGGCCAGAGCCATGAGGACATGGAACACCGACAGGGCCGGCGCCAAGTTGTAGGCGATGCGGTCGGCCTGCAAGGGGGTGATGTCTTCTTTGGTCAACAACTTCATGGCATCAGCCGCCGTCTGCAACAGACCCCACGGCCCGGCCCGGTTCGGCCCCAGCCGATCCTGGATGCGGGCGGCAAACTTCCGCTCCAGCCAGATCAGACCAAGCACCATGGTGAGGGCGATGACCAGGAGCAACACCGAACCCACCACCCAATTGATGGGGTTGACCAGGTTTTCGGGCACGCCCAGATTGACGAGCAAGTTCTGGAACCAGACGCCGATGTTTTTTAGATCAAGTTGCGATAAGTCCATGCACTTCCTCCAAAGTCCTGACTCGTATCTAGTACGTTTCTCGTAGTAGCGACTTTAGCCGCTAAACCACGAACGACTGAAGTCGTTACTACGGATGGTGTTCGCTAGTACGTTTCTCGTAGTAGCGACTTTAGTCGCTAAATCATGAACGACTGAAGTCGTTACTACGGATAGTGACCGCTAGTACATTTCTCGTAGTAGCGACTTTAGTCGCTAAATCATGAACGACTGAAGTCGTTACTACGGATAGTGACCGCTAGTACGTTTCTCGTAGTAGCGACTTTAGTCGCTATTGCCACTCCAGCGCACCCTTGCGCCAGGCATAGATCAGGCCGGCGGCCAGGATGACGACGAAAAGGATCGCCTCGACCACGGCGAACAAACCGACCTGATCGAAGGCGACCGCAAAGGGGAACAGGAACATCGCCTCGATGTCGAAGATGACAAAGATCAGCGCAAACAGATAGTATTGCGCCCGGAACTGCACCCAGGTGTCGCCGATCGTCTCGACGCCGCATTCATAGACCGAGTTCTTGATCGGATCAGGGCGTCGTGGCCGCAACAGCCAGGCCACCCCCAACCCAACAAAAGGAAAACCCAGGGCGATGACCGCCATCACGCCAATAAACCCATAATGATCGAGCATGCGGTTTCTCCTTTGGAAGCGCAGATGTGGCCGGCAACAGCCTTCCTCGAATAAGAACGTGGAAAGATGAGGCGACGATGAGAATGTCGCCGATGGATGAAAATTGAAGTTGGCGGATTATAGCACAGCCATTTCTGGCAAGGGAAGTTTTTCACATGCGTAAGATTAAGCAGCCAACCTAAGTTCGGTGGGACGAAGGCCGGCCCTCATGGTGACTGCGCCCTGCCGGCGGCCCCGGCGCTGGCCGCCGCCTCAACCGCGCCTGCCTGCCTCCTTGCCCGCCTGCGCCCGCGCACCAGAACGCCGCCGACCACGACCGCTGCCGCCGCCAGAACGAGAACCCATCTCATGCCTGACCAGGGCCTGACAAGGGGCGAAACAGCGACCGGCTCTGGTGGCGAGGAGGGGGCGGCAGCCGGCGCCGCCAGCTTGACGGTAGCGGCGTTGGCCGGGGCCAGGCTGAGATCGCCGTAGCCGTTGGCCCGCATCAGAAAGGCTGTCAGTTGCCAGTATTCTTCGTCGGTCAGGCTGCCGGGCTGCTGCCAGGGCATGCTTGCAGCGATGAAGGCATGAACGTCCGCCGCGGTCGGGAACTTCGCCAGCGCGCCCGGCCCGATGATGGCCGGCGCCGTGCGCGGGAGGACAAAGCCATCGGGCGGGTGGTTGGCGGCGTGGCATTTGGATTGCCAGCAGTTGCGGTCGGATGGCGCCCACGAGGCGCGCCACTCGTCGGTCAGGCCCTGCCCCCGGCCGCCGTGACAGGCGCTGCAAACCAGCCGATAGACCTCGCCGCCGCGATCGGCCTGGCTGGCGCTGGCAGGGAGGGTGGGAACCAGGAGCCAGCCTTCGGGCGTGGGCATCGTCACCATGCCGGTAGGCGCAGGGGGCGTGGCGCCGGCTACCGCTCCCCCCACCATCATCCCGGCCGCCAATGCCAAAAAGCAGACGAGAATGCGAAAACGGGTCTGAGAAAACATGAGCAATGAAAAGCGTGAAACCACAAGGCCGACAGCCCTCTGTGATTTCACGCTCTTTGCAGACAGGTGCTGACCGCAGGCGAGGGTGCGAACGGCTCAGCGCGTCCCGCGCATGCGAGGATCGAGGGCGTCGCGCAGACCGTCGCCCAGGAAGTTGAAGGCGAACATGGTGAGGGCCAGGGCGATGGCCGGGAAGAGCACGATGTGCGGGTAGGAGCGGATGCTGCGGGCGCCATCGGCAATCATGATGCCCCAGGAAGGCGTAGGGGGATTGACGCCCAGGCCGATGAAGCTGAGGAAGGCTTCGTACGAGATGTAGGCAGGGATGGCCAGGGTTTCGGCGACGATGAGGGGGCCCAGGATGTTGGGTAGGATGTGCCGCCACATGATCTGGCGGTCGTTGCTGCCGATGGAGCGGGCTGCCTCGATGAACTCTTTCTCTCGCACCGACAGCACCTGCCCGCGCGTCAGCCGCGCTGCCCCCATCCACGAGGTGAGGCTGATACCGATGAAGATGAAGAGCAGCCCGCCCATCTTGGCATCCAACGCATTCATGGTGTAGCGCAGGGTGCCGGGTTCGGCCAGGCCGGCGAAGGAGGAACGGAAGAAGGCCATCAGCAGGATGATGAGCAGCAAGGTCGGGAAGGCGTACATGATATCGACGATGCGCATCATGATCTCGTCGACGCGTCCGCCAAAATAGCCGGAAACGCCGCCGTAGACGGTGCCGATGATCATGGCCAGCAAGGGGCCGAGGAAGGCAATGGATAGCGAAACGCGCGTGCCATAGACCACACGACTGAAGAGGTCGCGGCCCAGGTCATCGGTGCCCAACGGGTAGAGGGTGCTGACCTTGGCGTAACCCTTTGTAAAGGGGAACAGGGAGATCATCCATTGCGGCACCTTGTTGGCATCGCGCGAGACTTGAGTGGCAAAGGAATAAGGGGCGATGACGTCCGCCAGGATGTAGATCACGATCATGATGGCGATGATCGCCAGACCCACAACCGCTGCCTTGTTGTGGAACAGGCGCCGCACGGCATCCGCCCACAGGCTCGTCTCTTTACCCTTGAACGTGCCGCCGACGGCTCGGGATTGAGCTGCTTCTGCGCTTGCCATACTTTATCTCTCCTTATTGAATGCGGATGCGCGGGTCCAAGAAAGCGTAAACGATGTCCACAAAGGTATTGGCGATGACGAGGATGAGTGCGTACAACAGGATTGTGCCCATGATCACCGGGTAGTCACGGTTGGACACGCTGTTGACGAAATACTTACCCAGGCCGGGGATGCCAAAGACCAGCTCGATGACGAAAGTGCCTGTCACCACGGCGGCGAAATAAGGCCCCAGGATGGTGACAACCGGGACGAGTGAGTTGCGCAGGGCGTGCTTGGTGATGACCGCGCGTTCGGGCAAGCCCTTGGCGCGTGCGGTGCGGATATAGTCTTCACGGATGACCTGGAGCAGACTGGCGCGCGTCAGCCGGGCGATGAGGGCCGAACCAGCCATGCCCAACGCCACCACCGGCAGGATGGCGTAACGAAAATAGTCGGCGTTGAGGGTGCGGGGCAGAAAACCAAACACGAACGGCGGCTTGGCGCCCCAGCCCGAAGGCGGCAGCCACTTGAGGATGACGGCAAAAATCATGACCAGGATCGGCCCCAGGACGATGGCCGGCACCGAGACGCCGAAGATGGCAACACCCATGCCAGCGTAATCCCAGATCGTGTTCTGCCGCAGGGCGGCCAGGATGCCGAGTGGGATGCCCAAAACCACGGCCAGGAGCACCGCCATGATGCCCAGCTGCATCGAGACGGGAAACTGGTCGCGCAGAATGTCACTGACCGAACGGCTCTTGCTGCTGAACGATGGGCCGAAATTCATCCACCGGAAGTAGACGCTGCCGACTTTAAAATCGATCAGGGTCGAGTTCAGCACCGAGATCTTCGGTTTTTCGGTCGTGATCTGCGGCACGGCCACATCGACTACATAGCTGCCATACTGTTTCCAGAGGGGATCATCGAGGTGGAATTTGGCCCGCAAGTTCTCCATGATCTCCGGCGGCAGCGCCTTCTCGGTGTCGAAGGGCCCGCCGGGCACGGCATGCATCATCACGAAGGTCAACAGGGAAACGACAAAAAGCACCAGCACCATCCATAACAGCCGTCGAATGATGAAACGCGCCATTTTCGACCTCCTTCAGAAGAAAAATAGCTGAAAGTTCGAGATTGCGGCCTTCGCCGCAATCTCGAACTTCGATCAGGGCGAGACGACGGCCTTGCGGCGAGCCGTCTCACCCTTCGGGATGCTACCGGTTACTGCTTCACCGACCAGTTGTAGTAGAGCTCGTGGCCGCCGGTCGAGAAGGTGCGCTCGATCCACGGCTGGGTGAGGGTGTTGCGGGCGTACCAGTAGATGGGGATGATGGCGGCGTCGGTCTTGTTCAGGATATCTTCGGCCTGAGCATAGAGATCGGTGCGCGTCGCCAGGTCCTTCTCGGTCGCGGCCTGCTTGACCAACTCCTCGAACTGATCGTTCTTCCACATCAGACCGCCAGCCGGGTTGCCATCGGCATCGGTCGGGTTGGACGAACCATTGACGGCGAACACTTCGCGGGTGAAGTTGTTGGCATCGGGGTAGTCCAAGCACCAGCCCAGGCGCCAGATCTGCGGCGTGTCCAGGCCCTTGATCGTGGCCAGGTAGACCTTCCATTCCTGATTGGTCAGGTTGACATCGAGGCCCAGGTTGGTCTTCCACTGCTGCTGCGCCCATTCGGCGATCTTCTGGTGGCCAGACGAGGTGTTGAACATCAGGGTGATGTCGAGCTGATCCATGGTCTGGCCCGTTTCCGCCAGATAGGCGTCCAACTCAGCCTTGGCGGCGGCGGCGTCGAACTTGATCCCCAGGTCGGGGTGATCGGCCATCGTCGGCGCTGCGGTCAGGCCGGGGCGAGCGAACCACTGGGCCGGCTCTTGGCCGCCCTTGAGCACGTTGTCCACCAGGTCCTGGCGGTCGAGGGACATGGAAAGGGCGCGACGCACGCGGGCATCGTTCACGAACGGGGCTGTGGTGTTGAAGCCGTAGTAGTAGGTGCACAGGTTGGGCGCCACGACGTACAACGCCGACAGATTCGGGTCGGACTTGACGCGGTCGATGTCGGCCAGCGGCACGGCGGTGGCATCCAGGTTGCCCACCTCGAATTCGGCCATGGCGGCGGTCTCGTCGAGCATGCTGAACTGAACCTCATCCACCTTGGCTTGCGCCACCGAGTCGGTTCCAGGCCAGAAGGGATTCTTGACGATGGTCAACGACGAGTCGTGGACCCATTCCTTCAGGGTGAAGGGGCCGTAGGACTGGAAGAAACCAGGTTCGATCCAACGTTCGGCGCGGGCCTCGGTGCAGTCGTCGCCTTCGATCAGCCACTTCGGGGTGGCATAGGCCGTCCACAGACCGTGGATCATCGGGTTATAGGCGACATCGTCGACAGTCTTGATCTCGAGGGTGGCATCATCGATGGCCTTGACGCCAACGGTGGCGGTGTCGGTGACCACGCCATTGTTGTAGTCGGCGGCGCCTTGGATGGCGAAGGCCAACACATAGGCGTAGGGCGAGGCGGTGGCGGGAGTGAGGGCGCGCAGGATGCCGTATTCGAAGTCCTTGGCTGTCACCATGCGATCCGTGGTGGCGCCGCTGTCATCAGGACAGCTCTGCACTTTGGCCACCTGCTCGCCATCCCACCTGACCCAGGGCACGTCGGTGCGCAGCTTGTAGGTGTAGGTCTTGCCGTCATCCGAGACCGACCATTCGGTGGCCATGCCGGGCATGAGCTCGCTGGTGACTTCGTTCAAGCGGGTGAGGCCGACGAACGAGTTGTCGATGACGGTGATCGAAGAGGTGTCTTCGGCCACGTTGGGGTCGAGCGAGGGGACGTCGCCGGGGCCAAAGTTGGCGCGAACCACGTTGGGCCGCATTTCGGGGCCGGGCGTGGGTGTCACCTCGACCTGCACTTCCTTCACGACTTCCTTGGTCACTTCGACTTGCACTTCTTTCGTCACTTCAACGACCTTCTCGATGACCTGAGGCGTGGCCTGGGCGCAAGCCGAAAGCGCCACTACGGCCAGAAGAAGGACGCTGAGGACGAACAACGATTTGTTGCGAAACATGTGAGTTTCTCCTCCGAAAGGTTGATTGGGAAAGGTTACATCCCCGCGCTGGGGATGTCGACGAGGGTATGACGATCGGCGAGCGAGCCAGGCCCGTTGTTCGTCACGATGTTCGATCAAGAGGCTGAACCTCACCTCCTTTGCAGATGGGATTGTCTTGTGAGTCTCGTAGCAGGAGTCTCGTAGTAACGACTTTAGTCGTTCGTTCGTTGCCTCCGAGCGTCTCAAGGAGCGAAGCGGTCGAACCCGCTCCGGCGACATCGATTGTTCTTTACGCTAAGCAGCCTGTACAGGTCTGTAATCCGATTTACGATCAAAGGGCAATGACGGCATTCCTTTCAATCGTAAAGATGACAGGCCACCCAATGCTCCTTGCCGGCGCCGCCGATGTCCTTCCATTCGGGATCGACTTGACGGCAGACATCCATCACCCGCGGGCAGCGGGTGTGGAAATGGCAGCCTTTGGGCGGGTTCAGAGGGCTGGGGACATCGCCTTGCAGGATGATGCGCTGACGCTTTTCCTCCACCGTCGGGTCGGGGATGGGTACGGCCGAGAGCAGCGCCTGCGTGTAGGGGTGTTTGGGGTCGGCGTAGAGCGAGGCGTAATCGGTGAGTTCGACGATCTTGCCCAGATACATGACGGCGACGCGGTCGGAAATGTGCCGCACCATCGAGAGATCGTGGGCAATGAAGAGGTAGGTCAGGCCCAGTTCGCGCTGTAAATCCTGCAAGAGGTTGACGATCTGCGCCTGGATGGAGACATCAAGGGCCGAGATCGGCTCGTCGCAGATGATGAAATCAGGGTTGACGGCCAGGGCGCGGGCCACGCCGATGCGCTGGCGCTGGCCGCCCGAAAACTCGTGCGGATAGCGGTTGACAAAATAGGGGTTCAGCCCCACCAACCGCAGCAACTCCTGCACCCTTTCTTGCCGCGCTTTGCCCTTGGCCAGGCCGTGGATGTCGAGCGGTTCGCCGATGATGCTGCCCACCGTCATGCGGGGGTTGAGCGAAGCGTAGGGGTCCTGGAAGATCATCTGCATGCGCCGGCGCTGGCGCCGCAGCGTCTCACCCTTCATGGTCGTCAGTTCCTGGTTGTCGAACTTGACGCTGCCGGCCGTGGGGTGATAGAGCTGCAAAATCGCACGGCCGGTGGTGGATTTGCCACAGCCGGATTCGCCCACCAGACCCAACGTCTCACCGGCCTTGATGTCAAAGGAAATACCATCCACCGCCTTCACATCGGCGACATGGCGCTGAATCAGGATCCCCTTGCGGATGGGGAAATACATCTTCAAATCACGGACTTCGAGCAGTTTGCCGTCTTCAGCCACGTTCGCCTCCGTTCTCGTTTGCACTGATAACGTCTTCCCACCGCCAACAGGCCACACGACGGGTCGATGTCACAAATTCCAGGACCGGCGTTTCCGTCTCGCAGCGATCGACCCGGAAGGTGCAGCGCGGGGCAAAAGAGCAGCCCGGCGGCGGATCGATCAGATCGGGGGGGAAGCCGTCGATGGGGATAAGCCGTTCCTGATGGGCAGCGTCCAGGCGCGGCACAGAGTTCAACAGACCCAACGTATAGGGATGGTGCGGTTTGCCGTACAGGTCATTCACCCGCGCTTCTTCGACGATTCGGCCTCCGTACATCACGATCACCCGGTCGGCCATCCCTGCCACCACCCCCAGGTCGTGCGTGATCCAGATGATGGCCATGCCGATCTTGTCTTTCAGTTCCCGCACCAGGTCCACGATCTGCGCCTGAATGGTCACATCCAGGGCGGTAGTCGGCTCGTCGGCGATGAGAAGCTGGGGGTTGCAGGAAAGCCCCATGGCAATCATCACACGCTGGCGCATACCGCCCGAAAACTGATGGGGATAGTCGTCAAGGCGGCTGCCGGCGCTGGGGATGCCCACCAATTCCAGCAGTTCGGTGGCCCGCTTGCGCGATTGCTCTTTGTCCATGCCCAGGTGCAGTTCCAGCGCCTCGGTGATCTGCCGGCCAACGGTGAGCACCGGGTTGAGCGAGGTCATCGGGTCCTGGAAGATCATGGCGATGCGGTTGCCGCGCACCTGTCTGATCTCATCGTCGCTCAGTTTTGTCAGGTCCCTACCATCGAACCAGACCTCGCCCGCCGTTATCTTCCCCGGTGGCTGCGGGATCAGGCGAATGAGCGTCATCACCCCCACGCTCTTGCCGCTGCCGCTCTCGCCCACAATCGCCAACGTCTCGCCTTCCTCGAGCTTATACGACAACCCATTGACCGCGTGGACAACGCCTTCTTGCGTGAAGAATTTGGTTTCGAGTCCTTTTACCTCGAGCAGTGTGGTCATTCCAACTCCTTGATCATGAGGTACCACAACCACCAGGCGGCTGCGACAAAGCCGCCGGTCTTATGAGGGCCGAAGCGAGCAACGTGGACGACGCACAGGCGACGCGGCCAACGCCTCACAAAATAACCTACGGGACTTCTAAGTGGGCAGGCAGTCTAGCATAACGCCGAAAGTTCTGTCAAACAACTTTGTGAGCGCAGGAGGGCCAAAAAAGCCGACCATATCTACGCTACAATCAGGCCGTGCAGCCAGGAAAGGTGGCTGCGGAGCAAAGCCTGCGCTTCGGCATCGGTGGGCGCCTCCACCACCACATGCAACAGCGCCCGGTCGGGGTCGGGCCGAATGTGCACCCAGCGGCGGTTGTCCAGATGGAACTTGACGCCATCGATGGCGGTGGAGACGTAGCTTTCGGCTCGCTCGTTCACCAGACGCATCACCCGGCCTTTTGCCTCCCACGGGCAGGGCGCCGTCTCGTGCAGCCAGACGAAAGAAGGCAGGCCGCGCACGACCTCGCCCAGTGTCGTGCGTCCCCGGGCTAGATGCTGCAACAGACAGGCGAGCGCAAACATGCCATCGGGGACAGGGTGGAGGATGGGAAAGATGAAGTGGCCGTTGCCATCGACGGCCAGGGTCACGGCCTTCTCGTCGGCGGCCGTCATCAACGCCTGGATATCGACCTTGGTGCGCAACACATGCCCGCCGTGTTTGGCCGCCATCTGCTCGAAGAGGGACGGCATATCGACGGGTACGGCCAACGTTGCCTCGGGTCGCTCGCGCCACACCAGTTCGGCCATCGCCGCCGCCGCCACTTTGTCGTCGATCGGCGCCCCGTTTTCGTCCACAAAGAAAATCTGGCTGCCGCTCACATCCAGCCGCGCCCCCAAAGGCAGACCCATCGCCTGGACGATCTTGCCCAGCATGACCATCGCCCGCTCCCAGTCAGGCTGGCTGAGCGACAGCAGATGCGGATCGACCCGTTCGTTCAGGCCCACGCCTTCGACCCCCAATTCGGCCAACAGTGGCTCCATCAGATCGACGGTGGTGGCATGAGCATAATCGACGGCGATGGTGAAGTCTCCCTGGCGGATGGCCTCGCCATCGAGCGCCTGCAAAAAGGCGCGACTGTATCGTTGCTCGACATCCACCGCATAGTCGATCGCGCCGATGTCATCGACCTGGGCGCGGCGAAAATCCTCGCGGAAGAACAGCCTCTCGATCTCGCGCTCCTTGGCTCGGCTCAGATTGAGGCCATTGCCGTCGAAGAAACGGATATCGACCACGCGCCGGTCGAATGGCGAGATGCGCACGTGGACGCCAGCGGCGGCATCGGTGACGCGGGTGAGATAGCGAACCACCGGCGCCGGTTGCGTGCGCAGATCCCACACCCCCACCCCTGCTGCCGGCAGACCGGAGATGATGGCACGTTTGAGCATACGGGCGCTGGGATGCGTGTCGCGGTTGATGACGACCGAACTGCCCTTGGGCAGGCTGGCGCCAAACGCCACACCCAACTTGGCCGCAAACTCCGGCGTCAGATCGACGTTGACAACGCCGGTGACGCCGAAACGACCGAACAGCGTGCGCCGCCCGCGCGACCCCCAGATGATGCTCTCGCGCACGAGCGCGCCCGAATCCACCTCCTTGCCCGGCCACAACTTGACGTTAGTAAAGATGATGCCGTCTTCACCGACCACGCAGCGGTCGCCGATCACGGCTCCTTCCTGCACCGACGAGCGCGCCTTGAACACACACTGGCGGCTGACCAGGGCGCCGTGGATCTGGGCGTCCTCGCCCACATAGCATCCACGCCAGATCACCGAACGCGAGATGGCGGCCCGCTGGTCGACCACGGTGTCATCCCGGATCACGGCCGGCCCCTGGATGATCGCGCCCGGCTTGATGTGCACGTTATGACCCAGATAGATCGGCCCATAGAGTTGCGCATCGGGGGCGATGGTCACATTCTCGCCCACCCAGATGTCGCCGGCCAGGTGCTTGCCGATGGACTCGTGCTGCATGCGATTGTGGAGAAGGTCGGCGTTGGCCTGCAGATAGGCGGCAGGAGCGCCGATATCGCACCAGTAGCCAGAGATGGGCAGGCCGAAGATCGGGCGGCCATGCGCCAACATGGACGGAAACAAGTCGTTGCTAAAATCGGCGGCGCCGCCGCCTGGAATCAGGTCGAGCACATCGGCTTCGATCACATAGATGCCGGTATTGACCAGATCGCTGACGACCTCCGCCCAATTCGGTTTCTCCACGAACTGGGTGACGCGGCCATCAGCCTCGGTGATCACCATGCCGTATTCCAGGGGGGTGGGGTTGCGATAGAGGGCGACGGTGACATCAGCCTGGCGTTGGCGATGAAAGGCCAGCAGGGGCATCAGTTCGATATCGGCAGCCGCATCGCCACTGACGACCAGCACCGTCTCGTCAGCATGGATGAGGCCGGTGGCTTTGGCCTGCGCCACCGCGCCGGCCGTGCCCAGCGGCATATCTTCGACCTGATATTCGATCGTCAGGCCGGCGCCAGTCGCGCCCGCCAGATAGCTTTGGAACCAATCGAGCTGATGTTGCAGGGTGATGACGATCTCATCGACGCCGTTACGCCGCAGCCAATCGACGATGTGGGCGATGATCGGTTTGTTGACCAGAGGCAGCAAGGGTTTGGGCCGGTTGACCGTGAGCGGACGCAGCCGCGAGCCTTGCCCGCCTGCCATGACGATTGCCTTCATTGCTTGAGCGCCTCGATGGATTTCGCCGGGATGCTGTCAGGGGAGAAACAGGGTAGACGATGGACGGTCAGGGTTGCCAGATGGATGCGTTGCGACCACAGCATAGCATAACACACGTCCGGCTTGGCGGCGGCTGGCGGGCTATGGTACAAACAGGGCAACAGGCTTCGAGCGGTCAAGCAGCCGCTCGGAGCCGATCTGCTTCTGAGCGAGGAACCCTTTCATGGCAATTCAATTTGGCACCGACGGCTGGCGGGCCGTGATCAGCGACGAGTTCACCTTTGCCAATGTGCGCCAGGTGGCCCAGGCCATCGCCGATTGGACGCTGGCCCGATCGGAACCGGCGCCATCGCTGGTCGTCGGCTACGACACCCGTTTTCTCTCCGACCGCTACGCCGAGACCGTGGCCACCGTCCTGGCGGCCAACGGTATCCGCGTCCTGCTGAGCGAACGTTTCGCCCCCACCCCGGCCGTTTCCTACGCCATCGTCAGCCACCAGGCCAGCGGCGGGGTGATGATCACGGCCAGCCACAACCCGCCGCGCTACAACGGCATCAAGCTCAAGGCCAACTACGGCGGCTCGGCCAGTTCCGCCGACTCACGCCAGGTGGAGCGGCTGTTGGCGGCCAACCTGCAAGCCGGGCGCCAGCCGGCCGCCTGCGACCTCGTCACCGCCAGCCGCGACGGCCGCATCACCCGCTTCGACCCCTATCCGGCCTATGCCGCCCACATCCGCCGTCTGGTCGACCTGGAAACGATCGCCGCTTCGGGGCTACGCCTGGCCGTGGATGCCATGTATGGGGCGGGGATGAATTACACCGACCGGCTGCTGGCCGAAGCCGGGATTGCGGCCACGCGCCTCCATCATGAACTCAACCCGGGCTTCGGCGGGCTGCACCCCGAACCCATCGGCCGGCATCTGCAAGCCCTCTGCCAGACCATGGCCGACGGCCAACTCGACCTGGGGCTGGCCACCGATGGCGACGCCGACCGCATCGGCGCCGTCGGCCCCACCGGCTGTTTCATCGACCCGCATCGCATCATGGCCGTGGTGCTGGACCATTTCTTGCAGGCGGGCCGGCGCGGGGACGTGGTGAAGACCGTGAGCACCACGCAGATGCTCAACCGCCTGGCCGCCGAGCACGGCCTCGCCGTCCACGAGACGCCGGTGGGGTTCAATTACATTGCCGATCTGATGCTGAACGGCGATGTGCTCATGGGCGGCGAAGAATCCGGCGGCATCTCGATCCACGGCCACATCCCCGAGGGCGATGGTGTGCTCATGGGCCTGCTGCTGGCCGAGGTGGTGGCGCGGCAGGGCGGCAATGCCGACGCCGTGATCGACCGGCTGATGGCCCGTATCGGCTATTTCGTCTACGACCGTCGCGATTTCCATACCCAGCCGTTCTCGAAGCCGGAACTGGTGCGGCGGCTGGTGGACAATGCTCCCGGCCACCTGGCCGGACGGCAGGTGGCGGGCCTGAACACGCGCGATGGGGTGAAGTATCTGCTGGCCGACGACAGCTGGCTGTTGATCCGCCCGTCGGGCACCGAGCCGGTGTTGCGCGTCTATGCCGAAGGCCGCGAGGCGGGGGCCGTGCAATCGCTGCTGGACGAAGGCGCCCGTCTGGCCCAGGCGGCGGAGGTGCAACTGGCCTGAAATCCCCAAATCGCATTAGAAAGTTGGGGATTGCTTACTTCGCTTCACTCAGTACCCTACGGCCTCGCAATGACAGACAAAGTGAAGACTGGCCGAAAAGGGTTGTAACGAAATATTGACAAATAGAGAAAAAGGCAGATAATAAGCGGCAGATGCCTCTCTACCAACCCGATTCTTTCGTTGCAATGGAGGAAGCAACATGCCCACATTCGAGAAACTCACAAAAGATGACGTGAACGACATTCTAGAAGCAAAGCGGCGAGGCCGCAGCAAGTCACAGCGCCAGCGTGTTCTTGATCGCTACAAAGAACAACTGATGCATCTTGAGCCTGGCGAAGGCGTTGCCGTCAAGCTGGAAGACAGCGACAATCGCCAAACCGTCAAGAATCGACTCAAGCGCGCTGCCAACGACCTGGGCTTCGATGTCGATTTCATCCGCTCGCGTGGCGTCATTCGCGTGGTGCGCCAGGGCTAAGCGCCAGCAAGCCACGTCTCGCTTTTCTCGCCACACAAACAGCTCTCTGGTTCACAGAGAGCTGTTCGTGTTTCTCCCCCGGTTTTCGTTCAGTTGCGGGCGTGCGGCGACACAGCCCGCAACTCGGGCGGGATGTCGTCACGGCCAAACAGACGGCACAGCTCGGCCAGGCCGGCCTGGATGCCCCTGGTCAGTTGGTGGGGGCCAAAGCGCCACGTCCAATTGCCGCTGGCGGCGCCGGGCGTGTTCATGCGCGCCTCGCCCCCCAGGCTCATACAGTCCTGCAGCGGGGCGATGGCGATGGTGGCAGGCGACATCATCGCCAGCCGCATCAGGTCCCAGCTGATGTCGCTGCCATCGATGCGCAGATACCGGCGGACATAGTCCCGCTCGCGCTCCGGCGCTTTCTCATACCAGCCGCGCGTGGTGTCGTTGTCATGGGTGCCGGTATAGACAACGCAGTTCCGGTCGTAATTCTGCGGCAAGAAGGGGTCGCGGCCATCGCTGGCCCAGGCGAACTGCAAGACCCTCATGCCGGGAAAGCCATAGTGGTCGCGCAGGGCGTAGACGCCGGGATTCGGCTCGCCCAGATCTTCGGCAATCAGCGGCAACTCGCCCAATTCGGCCAGGACGGTGTCGAAGAAATGGGTGCGGGGGCCGTCCACCCAGCGCCCGTTCTCGGCCGTCGTCGCCTCGCCGGGAACCTCCCAATAGTTGTAGAACCCGCGAAAATGGTCGATGCGGATGAAGTCGTACAGCCGCAGGTTGGCGCGGAAGCGGTCGATCCACCAGGCATAGCTGGCGGCGGCCATCTTCGCCCAATCGTACAAGGGGTTGCCCCAGAGCTGGCCGGTGGGTGAGAAGTAATCGGGCGGCACCCCGGCCACGCCGGTGGGCCGGGCTTCGGCGTCGAAGAAGAAGAGATCCCGCTGGCTCCAGGCATCGGCGCTATCCATGGCCACATAGATGGGGATGTCGCCGATGATCTTGATCCGCTTTTCATTGGCATAGGCCTTCAGCGCCAGCCACTGCTCGAAAAAGAGCCATTGTCGGAAGTAGTGGGATTGGATGCTGCCGGCAAGTCGCTTGCGGATGGACGCCAGGGGGCGCGGTTGGCGGTCGCGTAGCTCTGGCGCCCACTCGACCCATGACTTGCCGCCGTGCTCGTCTTTCAGGGTCATGAAGAGGGCGAAGTCCTCCAGCCACCAGCTCTGCTCGGCGACGAAGGCGGTGAAGGCGGGCGGCGGCGGCGCTGCCTGAAAGCGTGCGAATGCCAGGCGCAGCAGGTCGTTTTTCCAGGGGATGACGCGACCGTAATCGACCGCGTGGGATGGAAAGACCGGAACGGCGAGGTCGTCGAGGGTCAGGTAGCCGCGTTCGACCAGGTCGAGCGGGTCGATGAGCAAGGGGTTGCCGGCAAAAGCAGAGAAGCACTGGTAGGGCGAGTCGCCGTAGCCGGTGGGGCCGAGCGGCAGCACTTGCCACAGGCGCTGTTCGGCCTCGGCCAGCCAGTCGACGAAATGATAGGCTGCCTTGCCCAGGTCGCCGATGCCAAAGGGGCCGGGAAAAGAGGTGGGATGAGCGAGGATGCCGCTGGTGCGTTCGGTGAGCATGGGGGGGGTCGGTTAGTGGAGGCTGTGGAGAGAGCCAATCTCGGCCAGGAGAGGGTCTACAGGGCGTTCGGGGGTGGGTGAGGGGCCGAAGGGGTCGGAGATGGGGGGAGGCGTGGCGGATTCGAGGACGCGCAGGGTGTCGAGCACGGCATGGGCGAGGACTTCGAGGTCGTAACCGCCTTCGAGGGCGACCACCAGCCGCCCCTGGCACAGTTCAGCGGCCAGGCCCTTGACCAGGGTCGCCAGACGGGCATAGCCCGCCAGGCTGAGGTTCTCCATGGCCAGAGGGTCGCGCCAGTGGGCGTCGTAGCCGGCCGAGACCAGGATGAGGTCGGGCTGGAAGCGCCGCGCCCATGGGATCAGAAGCTGCTCGAAGGCCTGGGCATAGCCATTGTCGCCCACACCGGCGGGAAAGGGCACGTTCATGGTCAGGCCGCGACCGGGGCCGCGACCGGTGTCGGAGGCGGCGCCGGTGCCGGGATAGAAGGGATATTGGTGGGTGGAGAAGAAGGCGACAGTGGGGTCGTCGTAGAAGATGGCCTCGGTGCCGTTGCCGTGGTGCACATCCCAATCGACGATGAGCACCCGTTCGGCGCCAAACTCGACCTGGGCGGCGCGGGCGGCGATGGCGACGTTGGCGAAGAGGCAAAATCCCATGCCGCGAGCAGCGAGGGCGTGATGCCCCGGCGGCCGCATCAGCGACATGCCGTTCTGCGCCCGCCCGCCCATGACCTGCTCGACGACGCCCACCAGAGCGCCGGCCGACGCCAGGGCGGCCTGGTAGGAGCCGCCAACCACATAGGTGTCGGGGTCGAGCTGGCCGCCGCCCTGTTCCGCCATCTGCCGTAGGCGCTCGATGTAGGGCCGGGGATGGACTCGCTGCAAACGGTCGAGGCTGGCGGGGAGGACGGGCGTGGCCTGTAATCTGCCCAGGATGCCATCTGCCTGGAGCAGGCGCATGGTGGTGGCAAGGCGGCCCCGATTTTCGGGGTGGCCGCCCAGGGTGTGCTCCTGTTCGATGCGGTCGTAGGCGTAGCAGGTGGTCATCGTGGCCGAATCATACCGTGATGGGTGTTTGCTGGCAAGAAGGGGAAGTGAGTTCACAGTCGAACGGACTTTCTGCTATCATAATCAAGAAGCAGCATCAAAGCTGAAGATCCTACTCGAAGACCTTCAGGGCAGGGTGCGCAGCGCCGGTGCAAACCAGCGTTGCTATTCCCGACCGGCGGTAAGGTTGGCGCAGCGGCCCCAGGCCACAAGCGCTGGCCAAGCCCGCGAGCGGCCTCGTGGCCTGTCCCCTCCCAGGACATGGCCCGGCCCGGCAAGCCATTGCCAGAGCCAGCGAGGTGACAGCAGATCTGGTGCGAAGCCAGGGCCGACGGTGACAGTCCGGATGGGAGAAGGTCGTGACCTCAGGCGTCTCGCGACGAGACGCTTCTTCGCGCATCCGCGGCGATCAGGCACGACTTGATCGCCGTTTTTGTTTGCCTGGCAGAGAAGTAGACAAGGAAACAGGTAGACAAGTAGAGAGGTCGCAGAACTTGTCCCTTCACTCCGTTCAGGGCAGGCTCTGAGTGAAACGAAGGATCGCAAGTGGCAGGTCGCAGGTGGCAGGTCGCAAGTGGCAGGTCACACTTCTTACTCCTTACTCCTTACTTCTTACTCCTTACTCCTTACTTCTTACTCCTTACTTCGCAATCCGCACTTCCCCCATGATCGAAGACGCCAAACTCCTCGTTCCCTCCCCCCGTATCGACGCCCCCGATGTGGCGCAGCAGGCCACAGTCGATAGCCTGTTGGCGCGGCTGCGCGCCAACCGCCTGCGGCTGCAAGTGGGACGCCTCCTCCTGGCGTTGGCCACCATCGCCTTGTTCGTCCTCGCCTGGGAAGGGATCGTGGTTTGGCGGAACTACCCCAGCTTCATTCTGCCCCGGCCGGTGGAGGTAGTGAACAAGTTGGTGCAGATGGCCGGGGACGGCAGCCTGTGGCGTCATGCCGGCATCACCCTGACCGAGATCCTGTTGGGGCTGGCCCTGGGCCTCAGCAGCGCCATGACCCTCGGCTATTTCCTGGCCAAATCGGTGGCGCTGGAGCGGCTGCTATCACCTTACATCGTCGCCTTGCAGTCCTTCCCCATCATCGCCATCGCGCCCCTGTTGGTCATCTGGGTGCGGGATAGCGGCGTGCGCACGGTGCTGATCTGCGCCCTGACCCTGTTCTTCCCCGCCCTGGTCAACACCATCGTTGGTTTGCGTTCAGTCGAGCCGGAATTACAGGCCCTGATGCGCTCGTTGCGGGCCAGCCGCTGGCAGGTCTTCGCCAAGCTGGAGGTTCCCGCCGCCATGCCGGTGCTGTTGGGTGGGCTGAAGGTTGGCGCCACCCTGGCCGTGATCGGCGCCGTCATCGGCGAATTCGTGGGCGCCGACCGCGGGCTGGGCTTCCTCATCAACCTGGCCCGCGGCCTGTTGGATACGCCGATGCTGTTCGTGGCCATGTTCACGCTTGTCGCCATCGCCCTGGGCCTCTACAGCCTCATCAGCATCATCGAGCATCGCCTCCTGGCCTGGAAAAGAGTGAAATAGGACCTTCGGTCCATCCCCCTTCACACGTAACCGCCCCCACCCCCCACGCCCCACCCCCCACGTTTCACGCCTCACGCCCCACCCCCCACGTTTCACGCCTCACGTTTCACGCCTCACGTTTCACGCCTCACGTTTCACGCCTCACGCCTCACTCACCACTCATCACGCAACACGCAACACGCAACACCCCCCCACCACCATGAAAACCTCCACCCTCCTCTCCGTCCTCTTGATCTTCGCCTTCCTCGTTGCCGGCTGCACGCCGCCGACCCCGGCGACGCCAACGGGCGAGAATGCGCCAATGGCAAAACCAACGGCCTTCAAGCCTGCTTATGTCAAACTCAGTCTGGGCTATATCCCCAGCGTCCAGTTTGCTCCCTTCTACGTCGCCATCGACCAGGGTTATTTTGCCGCTGAGGACATCACCATCGAGCTTGAGAACGGCATCGAGACTGATTTTCTCAAACTCTTGGGCGCCAACGAACGCCAGTTCATCGTCGCCAGCGGAGACCAGGTCATCCTCGGCCGCAGCCGGGGTCTGCCCATCACCTATGTCGCCGCCTGGTATCGCCAATTCCCGGTTGTCGTCTTTGCCCAGGCCGAGAAGAACCTGAACCGGCCGGCTGACCTGGTAGGCAAAAAGGTGGGGATTCCCGGTCTGTTCGGGGCCAGCTACGTGGCCTGGAAGGCGCTGGTGGCGGCCGCCGATCTGCCCGAGGAGCAGATCACGCTCGAAAGCATCGGCTTCACCCAGGGGACGGCCGTGAGCGATGGACTGGTGGACGCCGCCCTGGATTACAGCGTCAATGGGCCGGTGCAGTTGCGGCTGGCCGGCGACGAAGTGAGCGAAATCGTGGTCGATGACTACGCCCGCATCCCTTCCAACGGCCTGCTGACCAACGAGGCCACTCTCGAACAGCAGCCCGAGTTGGTGGAGCGCATGGTCAGGGCGATGCTGCGCGGGGTCCAGTACACACTCGATCATCCTGACGAAGCCTTCGACACCGCCGTGCGCTTCGTGCCCGAGGCCGCCCAGCAATTGGAGACCAACCGCGCCATCTTCGATGCTTCGTTGGCGCTCTGGCAGCCGGCTGCGGGCGAACGGTTGGGCTTCACCGACCCCGCCATCTGGCCGGCGACGGCCGAGATGATGGCCCAGGCCGGGCTGGTGGATAAAGTCGTCGCTACGGATGGCATCTGGACGAACCAGTTCGTCGAGGCCGCCGCACCGTGACCGGCGCCATGCCTGCCCTGCTCGAGCTGCGCCGCGTCTTCAAGGCCTATGGCGACCCGGTAGATCCGCTGCACGCCCTGCACGACATCAGTTTCCAGGTCGAGCGCGGCGAGTTCGTGTGCATGGTGGGGCCGAGCGGCGGCGGCAAGTCCACCTTGCTGCGCATCATCGCCGGGCTGCTGCGCCCCACCAGCGGCGACATCCGGCTGGATGGGCAGCCGGTGGTGGCGCCCAGCCCGCGCGTGGGCATCGTCTTTCAGAATGTGAATCTGATGCCCTGGCGGACGGTAGTCGATAACGTGGCCTTGCCGCTGGAACTGGCGGGCGTGGCCAGGGAACGGCGTCATGCTGCGGCCCAAGCGCTGATCGAATTGGTGGCGTTGGGCGGGTTCGAAAGCCGCTATCCGGCGCAGCTTTCGGGCGGGATGCAGCAGCGCGCGGCCATCGCCCGCACGCTGGCGCAGGACCCCGAGCTGCTGCTGCTCGACGAGCCGTTTGGCGCCCTGGATGCGATCACCCGCGAGCATCTGAACCGAGAGCTCTTGCGCATCCGCCGGTTGCGCCAACAGACGATCTTCATGGTCACGCACGCCATCTCCGAGGCTGTGTTCCTGGCCGACCGTGTGTTGGTGTTGTCGCAGCGGCCCGGCACAATCAAGCGCGAGATCCCCATCCTCCTGCCGCACCCGCGCGACGAAGAAACCCTGACCCAGCCCGATTATCTGCACCTGGTGCGGCAGGTGCGGCTGGCGATTGGTGAATAGAAGCGGTCGGCCAAGCGCAGAGCGAGATCGACCTCCCTGAATGTTATCTGTTCACGTTCTGTCATTGCGAGGGGCGACAGCCGTCCTGAACGCAGTGAAGGAAGCAATCCCCGACTTTCTAATGCGATTTGGGGATTGCTTACTTCGCTTCACTCAGTACCCTACGGCCTGCTTAGAAACTCCCGGCGAGAGCGTCGGTTGGCACCGTTTCCACGAGGGAAAGGCCCAGTTTAGCAGCGCGTTTGCGGAGGTTGGCTGTTTCACGCTCACGGGCGCGACGTTCGTACTCCTCGCC
>JAIBAP010000014.1 GCA_019695115.1 Caldilineales bacterium
CCAGGTGGTATTGGCCGCGACCGGCCAGGTGGTATTGGCCGCGACCGGCCAGGTGGTATTGGCCGCGACCGGCCAGGTGGTATTGGCCGCGACCGGCCAGGTGGTATTGGCCGCGACCGGCCAGGTGGTATTGGCCGCGACCGGCCAGGTGCAGGGCGATGACGGCCAGGGCGGTGGCGCGAGCCGAGGAGGACAGCCGCCCCACCCAGTGGTTTCCGGCCACCTGCTCTGCCTGCAAGCGTTGCCCAGCCCGGTCGATAGCCGCCGTGATCGTCATGTCTCAGCTCTCAGGCCAGGCGCAGATAGAGTCTGTCGACCAGGTGGTGCAGCCGCCGGCGGGCAGGAGAATCGGGCAGGAGAACCAGGTGCTGCTGACTGCACCGGCTGAAGTGCAAAGCCCTGGCTCTGGCTTCGTCCAGGGCGCCGACCTCGGTCAGAATCGCCTTCATCTCGGCATAGCGGCCGGCAGCCGGGGCATCGCTTGCGGTCAGATCATCGAGCAGGGAACGCAGGTCGAGGCCGGCGGACTGGCGGGCAAGGATGAGCGGCAGGGTGATGCGGCAGTTGCGGAGGTCGGAGGACAACGGTTTGCCCAACGTCCGGGGGTCGCCCTCGTAGGCCAGAATGTCATCGACGATCTGAAAGGCGACGCCCAGGTTTTCGCCATAGGCAGCCAGCGCCGCCGTCGCCTCGGCGCCTCCCCCGCCCAGGCAGGCGCCGATCTGACAGGCGCTGGCGCAGGCGCTGGCCGTCTTCAGCCGCACCATGCCCAGGTAATCTGCCTCGCTGACGTCCGGCTGGCAGGATAGCGCTGCTTCCAGCGCCTGGCCTTTGGCCATGTCGATGCCCATCTGGCTGAGAAGCCGGATGGCCTGGAGCACGTGTGCGGCGCTGACCCCGCCCTGATGCGCCTGCACCAGACCGAAGAAGCTGTAAAAGATGAAGAGGTCGCCGGTGATCAGGGCGGCGGGAAGGTCGAAACGGGCGTGCAGCGAGGGTTGCCCTCGGCGCAGGTCGTCGCCATCGACGATGTCGTCGTGGATCAGGCTGGCAACATGGGCGGCTTCGAGGCCCGCCGCGGCAGAAATGACCCGATCCGGGTCGCCTCCGACGGCCTGGCAGGCGTCTAGAAGCAGCAGGGGGCGCAGGAGCTTGCCGGGGACGGACAGGGCATAGGCGCTGGTCGCGGCCAGATAGCCGGCGGAGTCGCCCAGAGCCTCTCCGTTCTGTTGGCCCAGCCAGGCCCACACCTGCTCCGCGTCTTCAGGCTGCCACATGGAAGTCGCGACGGTGGTAGAAACGGCAGCCGGTCTCGGCCATGCCCAGGATGGCGGCGGACGGGAGGTCGCAGCTTGCTGCCAGGGCCTGGCGCTGCCGCCGGAGGGATGCCAGCCCGGCCTCGATCTCGGCAACGATGTGTTCCTCGGCCTGCCGTTGCGCGGCTTCCGCCACTGCCGTCCAGCTGAGGATGACGATGGCGTTGATCTTGCCCTCGGCCAACTCGCGCTCGTAGCTCCGTATGTCATTGGCCAGACGCAGGCAGACACCGGCCGTCACTGCCATTTCCTCCAGGCCGGCCAGATGGGCAGGGGCGGTGGGGTCGCTGAAGGCGATCAGAAATGTCCAGGGGATGAGGGGGAAGCCGATGGTGTGGCAGCCCACGGCCAGGTAGTCGGCGTAGGAGGGCAGCGAAGCGGGGTTCTGGCGATAGTCCGACCGCCAGCCATGCTCCTGCAGGTGGCCGTGCAGGTGGTCGCGCAGGGCCTGTCGCCAGGGTGCGGCCAGAGATGGGAATAGAGGCTGGCGGGAGAGCTCGAGATAGGTCTCGTGCAGCATGGCGGCCAGGTCGTCGCCATCGCCCAGGCTGGCGGCGGGGTCTTCGTAGCTGCGCAGTCGCCCGGCGATGGCGGCGGCGTCGGCCTGGCCTTCGTCCAGCAGGTCATCCAGGGCGGCGATCCAGAGGCCGACCTGGAGGGTGAGGCTCAGGGTTTGGGGCAAGGCAAAGGGGGCGGAAGCGGCCATCTGCATGGCCACAGGTTCGATGCGGCCGCGACGGATGCTGGGGTGCGGCTCGGTCCAGGCCGCCAGGCGCGCTGCCGTTTGTTGCGCCAGCGCCTGGGGGTTGGTCGTTTGCTGGGGGGACAGCGTTGGCTCGGTCATCGTGGCTCGATGGTCATCCAGATTTCTTCTTCGGGGGTGAGGAACATGTCCAAGTGGGCGCGCACGTTCTGGCCTGGAACCAGGCGTAGGCGAAAGCGCTGGGCCAGCGTGGTCAGGGCCAGGGTGATCTCCAGTAGGGCGAAGTGTTTGCCGATGCAGACATGGGGGCCGCCGCCGAAGGGGAAGTAGCCCTCGACCAGCCGCGGCTCGCGGCCAGCGGCGAAGCGTTCGGGCCGGAATTGCTCTGGGTCATCCCAAAAGGCCGGGTGACGGTGGGTGATGTAGGGGCTGAGCATGATGGCGCTGCCGGCCGGGATGCGGAAGCCGCCCATGCTGTCATCTGCGACGGTCTCGCGCGCATACATGGGCGCGGGCGGGTACAGGCGCAGGGCCTCGTCGATGACCATTTTGGTGTAGCTGAGTTTAGGGAGGTCGGCAAGGGTGGCCGGGTGGCCGTGCAAGATGCTTTCCAGTTCGGCGTGGAGTTGTTGCTCGACTTCGGGATGGGTGGCCAGGATGTACCAGAGCCAGGTGAGCACCTGGGCCGAAGTCTCGTGCCCGGCGATGAAGATGGTCAGGAGTTCATCGTGGACTTGTTGGTCGCTCATGCCGCCGCCGTCGGTGTCGGTGTCGCGGGCGCGCAGGAGCAGGGAGAGGAGGTCGTCGGGGGTCTGTTCCTGGCCTTGTTCCATAGCCCGGCGGTGGGCGATAGTGGCTTCGATGAAGGCGTCGATGGTCTGCATCGAGCGGTGAAAGCGCAGGTTGGTGGGGACAGGCAGGAACAAGGGCAGGTTGAGGAGGGCGGTCGCGCGTTTGCGGATGAGCCGGGGGATGTAGGAAAGCGCCTCGCCGACCTCCTGCAACTGTTGGTCCATATTGATGCTGAACATCGCCTCGGTGATGACCCCGCGGGTGAGGTCCATCATCTCGGCGTTCAGGGGGATGGGCTGGGCCTGGGGCCGGTCTTGCCAATCGGCGACCACGCCTGCGGCGGCAGCGAGCATGATCTGGGCGAAACGGGGGACGGTAGTGGGCTGGAAGATGGGTTGCATCAATCGGCGCTGGCGCATCCACAGCTCGCCTTCGCTGGTCAGCAGGCCGGCGCCGAAGAGGACGCGCACCCGCCGCACCAGGATGCCGCGGGCGTAGTTCTCGCGATTGCGCACCAACACGTTGTGCACATGCTCAGGATGAACGATGAGGTGGGTGTCGATGGGGCCCATCTTGACATGGGCCACATCGCCGTGTTCGCGCCAAACGCCGGTCCAGAATTTCAGCATTCCCTGCCAGCGCATGGGCGCCCAACTCCCCAAAAGGGGGATGCCGCGAGGTCCGGGCGCTGCGCGGCCCCTGGCCTGAAGCTGTGGTTGGCCGGGACCGGCTATCAAGTTGTCAGTCATGGTGTGCTCCCTGTGCGTCGAAACGAATGGGGGGGGAACGGGCGGGATTATACGCGGCGCGTCCAGGTGTTGACAAGCCCATGACGGCGGACTTAAAATCAAAGCCATTACGCGTCGCTTTCTCTCTACTCTACATCGTTTTGGAGGGTGCCATGGCGGACAAAAAGAACAAGAAGAAAGGCCAGGAGACCGCGCCTCCTTCCTCGTCGCTGGCAGTGGTTGAGGACGACCATGCTCACGCCGACGACCAACTCATCCTGCCGCACGGCGATCGGGGCAGCGATGACGACCTGGTGCATGACGAACCGGCGCCGGCAAAGCAAGGCAAAACCAAGCGCCTGGATCGGATTTTCTATGAACAGGAACTCAAGCGGCTGTACGTCGAATTGGTCAAGCTGCAGGAATGGGTCAAGTACAAAGGCTTGAAAGTGGTGATCCTGTTCGAAGGCCGCGATGCCGCCGGCAAGGGCGGGACGATCAAGCGCCTCATCGAACCGCTCAACCCGCGTTTTGCCCGTGTGGTGGCTTTGGGCGTGCCCACGGAGCGCGAGAAGACGCAATGGTACTTCCAGCGATACATCGCCCATTTGCCGGCTGCAGGCGAAATGGTCTTCTTCGACCGCAGTTGGTACAACCGGGCGGGCGTCGAGCGGGTGATGGGCTTCTGCTCGGACGAAGATTATTGGGAATTCCTGCGCTCCTGCCCATCGTTCGAGCGCATGTTGGTGCGTTCGGGGACGATCCTGGTCAAGTATTGGTTCTCGGTCAGCGATGACGAGCAGGAGCGACGCTTCCAGGCCCGGCTGAGCGACCCCACCAAACGCTGGAAGCTCAGCCCGATGGACGTGGAATCGCGCTCGCGTTGGGTCGAATATTCCAAGGCCAAGGACGACATGTTCGCCTACACCGACATCAAGCAGGCCCCCTGGTATGTGGTCAACGCCGACGACAAGCGCCGCGCCCATCTCAACACCATCACCCACCTGCTCGGCCTCGTCCCCTACGAAGACCTGACCCCCGAACCGATCACCCTGCCCCCGCGCAGCGACCGCACCGGTTATGTCCGCCCGCCGATGGAATACCAGACCTTCGTGCCCGAAGTGTATTGAGACAACCGCGTAGCAGCGAGTGAGGCAACTGGCGCCTGAGGAGGCTGGCCGAGGCGCACAGAGGCCCTGACAAAACCCGCCGGGGACGGTGACGGGTGGGGTTTCCGTCTGGGCGGCGCCGCAATCGGTGAACAGGCGCTTGCCCCACCCGCCCATCTTGTGAGTATAATAGCCTGGCCTTCAGCCGGGCCGCGCCTGCGACCCGGCCCGGCTCCGTCGCTTTATCTCTCACCCTACCCCACCATGCCCTACACCTGCCGGCGCTGCCGACTTGAGGTGCCGCAAGGTCTCGACGTTTGCCCGAACTGCGGCGCCGCCGCCCAACGGCCCGACGCCGTCATCCGCTGCCGTCATTGTCATCGCCGCGTCCGCTCGCACCTGGCGGTCTGCCCCCATTGCGGCCGCTCCGTCCAGCCCTGGCGCCCCGATCTGCCCCTGGCGGCAGTTGCCCTCTTCATCCTGGCCGTGCTGTGGCTTGGCCTCGGCAATGGCGATGGCCTCCTTGAGCGCACGCGCTCCCGACTGGTCGCCCTCCTGCCGCCGCCCGTCACCCCTGCCCCCCTCATCGTCGTCCTCGACACCCCCACCCCCGAAGACATTGGCAGCATCCCCGACGCCGATCTGGTCGAACAGCCGGAAGTGATCGAGATCGCCCCGCTGGAACCGATCACCGATGTCGAGGGACTGGAATCGCTGCAGCCACTGACCCTCACCGGCGCGATCACCGTCACCGAACCGCTGACCGGCGCCCAAACGATCACCGCCACGGCGGTTATCACGCCCGCGCTTGCCATCGAGACGCCCACCCCGACCGCGCCGCCCCCCTCGGCCACACCTTCGCCTTCGGCCACCGCCTCGTCTACGACAGCGCCAAGCCGCACCCCCACCCCGCTACCCACCGCCCGCACAAGCCCCACCCCTTCGGCGACGCTCCTGGCGAGGGCCACGGCCACGGCCAGCCCCACGACCAGGGCCACGGCCAGCCCCACGACCAGGGCCACGGCTTCGCCCACCTCCCGCCCCACCCAAACCCCCACCAGTCCACCGCCCGCCACGGCCACGCCGACGGCGACGACCGCCCCCACCTCCGCCGACACCTACACCGTGCGCGTCGGCGACACCCTGCTCAGCATTGCCCAAACCGTCGGGCGGTCGGTCGCGGCCCTGACTGCCTTCAACAACATCACCGACCCGCGCACCTTGCGCGTGGGTCAGGTGCTGCGGATCCCGCCGGCCGACTACGTCCCACCCACGGCGCCGACGCCGACGCCCGCACCCACCCGCACCCGCACCCCCACGCCGCCGCCTGCCGCCACCCCCACGCCTGCCATCGCCCTCGCCGCCCCCGTCCTCGTCGGGCCGGGCGACAATGCCGGCTTCAAGGGCGCCGATGCCATCATCGAACTGGCCTGGCAGAACACGGGCGGCCTGCCCGAAGGCGTGGTCAACATGCTCCACATCGGCGTCCTCGCCGGCCCCGATACGGTCGAGTGGCGCTTCGTCGAGCCGCAGGGGCAGGCCACCAGCTTCAGAGTCCCCACCTGGCTCTTCGGCCAGGCCCCGCAAGAATACGGACGCACCTACATCTGGTTTGTCCAGGCCGCCAGCGGCGAGGCGCCCGTCTCGCCGCCCAGCCAGCAACGCCGCTTCTTGTGGGACTAACTCGCCGCTCGCTGACGCTTGCACGCGCCGCTCGCTCACGCTTGCGGTTCCAATCGCCGCTCGCTCACGCTTGCGGTTCCAATCGCCGCTCGCTCACGCTTGCGGTTCCAATCGCCGCTCGCTCACGCTTGCGCGCACCGCTCGCTGACGCTTGCGGTTCCAATCACCGCTCGCTGACGCTTGCGCGCACCGCTCGCTCACGCTTGCGGTTCCAATCGCCGCTCGCTGACGCTTGCGCGCACCGCTCGCTGACGCTTGCGGTTCTGCTTCCATCCTATGACCCGCAAACTCACCGACCTTCTCTTTGCCATCGGCGACAGCCAGACTAAACTGAGCCGCAAATCGTTGGCGCCTCTTTCCGACCTCAACAATCAGGAATTGAGCCAGTTCCAGGAAGCCTGGGCGCGCTTCAGCCCGGCGCGGCGGCTGGAATTGTTGAACGCCCTCGTCGATCTGGCCGAGGAGCAGATCGAATACGACTATCGCACCATCCTGCGCTGGACGCTGCACGATGCCGACGCCCGCATCCGCGTCCGCTCGATCCAGGGCCTGTGGGAAGACGAGCGTCCCCGCCTCATCCCCGCCTTCCAGAACCTGCTCTTGCACGACGCCGTGCCCGAAGTACGCGCGGCCGCAGCCACGGCCCTGGGGCGATTCGTCTACTGGGGCGAGGTGGGGGCGGTCGAATCACCCCTGCTGGCCGACGCCGCCCAGGCACTGTGGGATAGCTACTACAACGAACGCGAGCACCTGCCCGTCCGCCAGCGCGCCCTCGAGGCCCTGGCCGCATCGAGCGAAGCCAGCGTCACCCGCGCCATCGAGAACGCCATCTTCAGCGACGAACCTGAACTGCAGCTCAGCGCCCTGGCCGCGATGGGCCGCAACGCCGACCCGCGCTGGATCGCCTACCTGCTGCCCGAGCTGGCGGAGGACGACCCTGCCCTCCGTCTCGAGGCCGTGCGTTCGCTGGGCGAACTCGAAGCCCGCGCGGCGGTGCGCCCGATCATCCAGATGATCGCCCAGGAGACCAACGCCCAGGTGCGGCTGGCGGCGCTGGCGGCGTTAGGGCAAATCGGCGGCGAGGAGGCTCGCCGCGCCCTGAAAGCCGCGTCCGAATGGGATGACGAAGCCACCGTCGCCGCAGCCGAAGAGGCTCTGACCGAGATCATGGCCAGCGACGGCAACACTTACGACCTCATCAACCAGATCCTCGGCTACGACGAGAGCGAAGACGGGCCAGACGCCGACTATTACGACGACAGCCTTGACGAAGAACTGCGCGACCTGCTGGACGAAGGAGAACGCTAACCAGGGTGGGCGACGCCGGCGGGCCGGGTTCCCTGGCCCACATTCTCTTGCAGGTGCTAGGGCCGATTGCCGCCCTGACCGGGGTGGGCTTTGTCCTCCAAAGCCGTCTCCACCTCGATGTCCGCTCGCTCAGTCGCGTCGTCTTCTACGTCCTCACCCCTTGTCTGATCTACGATTCCATCGTCCATCTCACCATCGACGCCGCCACCATCGGCCGCACCCTGAGCTTTGCCGGGCTGTACATGCTGCTGATGGGCCTGATCGCCTTGATCGTGGCCCGGCGCTCCGGCTACAACGGCGGTCTGGCCAGCGCCTTCATCGTCGCCGCCATCCTGATAAACGATGGCAACTACGGCCTGCCGCTCAACCTCTTTGCCTTTGGCGAGGCCGGTTTCGCGTACGCCGTCGTCATGTTCATCTTCAACAACCTCGTTGGCAACGTCATCAGCATCTTCTTGCTGGCGCATGGCAATCATGGCGCCGCCGTAGCCCTGCGCCGCACCCTCACGGCCCCGGTCGTGTGGGCGATGGCGGCCGGCTTTCTCAGCCGGGCCACCGGGCTGGCCCCCACTGGCTCGTTCGCCGACATGATCCAGATGGCCGGCCGCGCCGCCATCCCCGTCTTCCTCCTCATCCTGGGCATGACCCTGGCCCAAGCCCGCACCCACAGCCAACGGGGCGCCATCACTCGCCTCACGGCCCTGCGGATGGCAGGCGGTCCGGCCCTGGCCATCGCCTTGACCGGGGTCATGGGGCTGACCGGCCTCAACCATGCGGTGGCAATCATGCAGTCCTCTATGCCCACTGCCGTCAACTCGATCGTCCTCAGCAATGAATTCGAGTCCGCCCCTGATTTCGTCGCCGGGGCTGTCTTCCTCACCACCCTCGTCAGCGTCGTCACCCTCCCGGCCTTGCTCTTGTGGTTGAAATAGGTCACGCGGCCATGACTTCTGACACGATCACCCACCTGCTCAACGAAGGCGCCCGCCTGCTCCATTCCCAGCGCCCGGCCGAGGCCCTGGAACCCCTCCGCCGCGCCCAGACCCTGGCCCCTGACGACCCCGATGTGGCCATCAACCTGGGCGGCGCCTTGATCATGACCACCCAATGGCGGCAGGCAGTCCGAGTTCTGGAAGCCGCCGTCGCCAAACACCCCGACAACTCCCGCCTCTGGCTCAACCTGGCCGCGGCCTACCTGGGCCGACTTGAGACAGCCTCGTTGGCCGCCCAGGACAAAGCCATCGCCGCCTATCAGCGCGCCCTGGCCCTCGACCCCGTTGCCCACAGTGCTCACTACAACATCGCCCTCATCTACGCCGAGCGCGGCGACCTGAACTCGGCCCTGACCTGGTTCACCGCTGCCCTGCAGTCCAACCCAAACGACCGCGACGCCGCCCTCTGGTTGCGCCGGCTTGAAGCGGTGAAGAGGTGAGGTGGCAGGTGGCAGAGCTTGTCCTGAGTGAAACGAAGGATCGCAGGTCGCAGAGCTTGTCGTGAGTGAAACGAAGGATCGCAATCTCCCGTCGAATGAATTCGGCGTCTGATAACAGAAACCCGTTGAAACGGGTTGCAGGCAACCATTCCCCGCCAAGATAACCTGCTTCAGCAGGTTTGCATTGCCAGACCGTGAATTCATTCGCGGAGGCCCTATTCCGCAATTCGCAATCCGCAATTCGCAATCCCCATGCTCCGTCTTCACGCCATCATCAACGGTCGCGTCCAGGGCGTTGGCTTTCGGGCCTTCGTGCTGCGGCACGCCGCCGCCCTGGAACTGACGGGGACCGTGCGCAACCTTTACTTTCCCCGCCGGCAGGTCGAGGTCATCGCCGAAGGCCCCGAAACCGCCCTTCGGCAACTGCTCGACCTGCTCGGCGCCGGCCCGTCGATGGCCGGCGTCGCCAATATCAGCGCCAACTGGGAGCCTGCCAGTGGTGAATTCCCCGACTTCAGCATCATCTGAGCCGCCCTCCGGCCCGGTCACCGCCGCCACCCTCGGCTCGTATGAGCGCGTGGGGCGCCAGGCCTGGGTGCTGCTCTGGGTCGCTTTTGGCATCCTGGTGCTTTCGTGCAGCGGCGCCCCCCTGGTTGGGCGCTGGTATCTGCAGAACGCCACGCGGCCTCACCTGGCCCAGGTGCAAACCATCCGTGGGGCGGCGATGGTCGAGGACGGGCGGTCGGGTGAGGTCACGGCGGTGGTGGCGACCATGCCTATCCGGACCGGCGACGTGGTGCGCACCGACGAAGTATCGCGCGCCAACGTCACCATCTTCACGCAGGCCGATGCGCCATCGGACCTGGTCACCCTCCAGCTACGCAACAACGGCGATCTGGAGATCGAACGCGCCCGCGCCCCGCGCTTCGCCTACAGCTCGGCCCCGCACCAGGTCGACATCCGGCTCTACCTGGGCACGGCGCGGGTGACGGCCAACACCCTCGACGACCGTCCGGTGCAGATCAGCGTCAGGACGCCGCACGCCGTGATCAGCTTGGCCGATGGCGACGACGTCGCCATCACCGTCAGCAACGAGCGCACCGAGGTCAGCGACCGCAACGGCGCCGTACGGGTCGAGGCGCAGGGACAGATGGTCGAGCTTGAGGGTGGCCAACGCGTGAGCGTGGACCTAGGCAAACCGCTCTCGTTGCCCGAAGCCGGCCAGGTCAACCTGGTGAAGAACGGCGACTTCACTGCCCCGATCGAAGGAACGTGGGGGGTGGAGGCCATCGTCGACGCCGGCGACCCCAGCAGTGTGGCCTATGGTACGGTCGAGATTGTCCAAAGCGGCGAACGCATGGCAGCCTCGATCGAGCGCAAAGGCGAGAGCGGCATCCACACCGAAACCGCCCTGACACAAACGATCGACGCCGATGTGCTCGACTTCGACAGCCTCATCCTGCGCCTGGATGTCCGCGTCATCAACCAGAGCCTACCCGGCGGCGGCCAGCAATCCTCCGAATTCCCCCTCATCGCCCGCATCGATTTCATCGATATCGACGGCAACCCCCGTTTCTGGACTTGGGGCTTCTATTCGGTCGATCCGGTGGCGAACTGGCCCATTCGCGACGGCGAAAAGATCCCCTCCCTTGTCTGGTACGACTACGAGTCGCCCGACTTCCTGAAAAGCCCCACCTTTCCCCGCCCCCAAAAGGTCACCGGCATCCGCATTTACGGCAGCGGCCACAACTATCACAGCATGGTCAGCGGCATTGGCCTCCTTGCCCAATAGCCATCACCAGCCCGAACACGCCAAGAGGAGCTACAAACCGATGACGATCACCATCCGGCGAGCCGAACCCAGCGACGCTGAGGCCTATCAGAAGATCTTCGTTGGCGCCAAAGTCGTTTGGGGCACGCTGCAACTGCCCTACCCATCCGTCGAGATGTGGCGCCAGCGCCTGTCCGAGCCGGCGGAGGGAGCCTACAAACTGGCGGCCTGCGCCGATGAGGAGGTGGTGGGCCAACTCACCCTTTACACCTTCCCCAACCGGCCACGGCGACGGCATATCGGGCAGATCGGCATGGCCGTGCGCGACGATTGGCAGGGTCGCGGGGTGGGCGCGGCGCTGATGCAGGCGGCGGTGGACATGGCCGACAACTGGCTCAACCTCGTGCGGCTGGAATTGGAGGTGTATGTGGATAACGAGCCGGCGCTGCGGCTGTACCAGAAATTCGGCTTTGCGATCGAAGGCAGGCACATCGGCGCCGCCTTCCGCGCTGGCGAATTCGTGGATGTGTTCTCGATGGCCCGCTTGAAAGGCGACTGATTGCCTGCGTCCCCCGGAAGCCTATTCCTCATCCAGCCTGAGCAACTTCACCGGATAGTGTTGAAAAACTGGATCCACTGTAACGAGCAAGCACTGTTCCACCTTGGCCTGTGCGATAAGAAGCCGATCGAAAGGATCCTTATGATAGGCAGGGAGACTCTGTAGCGCCCACACATGTCGTTCGACAATTGGCAGAGACCGTATAGTCGCCAGGCTACGTTGCGAGGCTACAAATGCTTCGACCGGCATCCCAAGGTCGAGCTTACCGATTTGTGTCTTAATCTGCATTTCCCAGACGCTGGCCGTGCTCAGGTACAAGACGTTGTCTGAGGAGCGGAGAGTCGAACGAATATTCTCGTGCAGCCTCTCAGGATGCGCAAAAGCCCAGAGAAAAACGTGAGTATCCAGTAGCAGTCTCATCGCTCCAAACTGACCCCATACTCATCAGTGTAAATCCCTTCGAAAGCATCCTCGTCAGGCAGAGGCGCGTCGAAATCGTCGGCGATGTGCACAAACTCCCTGAAAAGCCCCAGTTCGCGCGGCTCGTGCGAGCCTTGCCGTTTCCTGAGCAGTGCCTTCAATCGCATATATGCCTCCCTCTGCCGAGATGAGAAATCAGATATATCCAGCGACCAAAAAAGATCGAGACCCTGCTCCAGGTCTTCGTCCGGCGAAATGGACGCTGGTATGAAGGCCGATGACGTCGCCGGCTTGACAATCACCTCGGCGTTGCCAGCAGGAAAATCGTCTGGCAGATAAATGACTACTTTGCGATCCTTGATCGGCAGCACTTGATGGATAGCATGCACGAAGGCCTCCAATGGCACAGCAGAAAATCTGGTGGGGTCCAACTCTATTGTACAATAGCTGTTCACCGCCGCCAACACACCGCCCGGCGACCTGCACCGATCCTCCATCCACTGCCGTTCTCCATCCATCCATGTACACCCTCTCCCTCCAGCGCGACTTCATCGCCCAACACTACCTCATCGGCGGCGATTGGGGCGCCGAGAACCAACCGCACTCGCACCACTACAAGATCGAAGTCATGATCGAAGGCGAGGAACTCGACAGTCACGGCTACCTGATCGATAGCGTCGATTTCCAGGCCCAACTCAACGACCTGGTGACCGCCTACGCCGACAAAACCCTCAACGACCTGCCCGGCTTCGAGGGCCTGAACCCCAGCCTGGAACGCTTCTGCCGCCAACTCTGCGAAGAGATGGACGAGAAGCTGTACGCGCCCGCCATCACCGCCATCAGCGTCAAGCTGTGGGAAAACCCGACAACCTGGGCGGCGTATGATCTGGAACGATAGGCGATTGCGCTCGTAGTTTACGCTCGTAGTTTACGCTCGTAGTAACGACTTCAGTCGTTCATGTTTGCATGAACGACTAAAGTCGTTACTACGTCGGCACTACCATGATTTCGGCATGACAAACTCCCCTCGTCCTGCTGTCGCCGTCGTCGGCGCCGGCTATTGGGGCAAGAACCTGGTGCGCAACTTCGCCCAGATGCAGGCGCTGCGCACCATTTGCGACGCCGGCCAGTCCACGCTCCAGACCCAGGCGGCGCTCTATCCCGGCGTCCGCACCACCACCAGGCTGGAAGACGTCCTGGCCGACCCGGAGATCGACGGCGTGGTGCTGGCCACGCCCGCCGTCCACCATGCCGCCCACGCCGAACAGGCCCTGCGGGCGGGTAAACACGTTTTCGTCGAGAAACCGTTGGCGCTGGAGTTCAGCCAGGGGAGGGCGCTGGTCGAGTTGGCCGAGGCGCGGGGGTTGACGCTGATGGTCGGGCACATCCTGGAATATCATCCGGCAGTCAGACTGCTGCACGAGTTGATCCAGGCGGGCGAGCTGGGGCGCTTGCTCTATCTCTACTCCAACCGGCTGAACCTGGGCAAGGTGCGCACCGAAGAGAACATCCTTTGGAGCTTCGCCCCGCACGACATCGCCATCCTCACCCGGCTGGTGGGGGCCGAACCGATCGCGGTGACAGCCGCCGGCCAGAGCTATCTGCAAGCAGGCATCCCCGATGTCACCCTCACCAGCCTGACCTTCGCCGATGAGGTGCGCGGGCACATCTTCGTCAGCTGGCTCCACCCCTCCAAAGAGCAGAAAATGGTGGTCATCGGCGACCGCAAGATGGCCGTGTTCGATGACACGGCCCGCGAGGGCAAGCTCAAGCTGTACGACAAGGGCATCGAATGGCGGGCCGGGCTGCCCGTGCCGCGGCAGTCGGCCGAAACCACCCTCTATTTCGACGAGACCGAGCCGATGCGCCTGGAGTGCGAGCATTTCCTGACCTGCATCCGCAGCGGCCAGACGCCGCTGACCGATGGGCGCAGTGGCTTGCGCGTGCTCAAGGTATTGCAGGCCAGCCAACGCTCGCTCGACCGCGGGGGCGCGCCCGTGCTGCTGGCCGAGATCAACACCAGCGGGCCGGAGGTCCGCCCGGTTGCGCAGCCCGGCTTTTATGCTCACCCCACCGCCGTCATCGACGAGGGCGCCCGCATCGGCGACGGCAGCAAGATCTGGCACTTCTGCCACCTCATGCCCCGCAGCAGCATCGGTCGCGGGTGCAGCCTGGGCCAGAACGTCTTCGTGGCCGCGGAGGTGAGGATCGGCGACAACGTCAAAATCCAGAACAACGTCTCGCTCTACACCGGCGTCGTGGTCGAGGAGGATGTCTTTCTCGGCCCGTCGATGGTTTTCACCAATGTCATCAACCCGCGCAGCCATGTCAGCCGCAAGGATGAATACAAAACGACGCTGGTGCGGCGCGGGGCCTCGGTGGGGGCCAACGCCGTCATCGTCTGTGGCGTGACGTTGGGCGAGTACAGCTTCGTGGGCGCAGGCGCGGTGGTCACCAAAGATGTCCCGGCCTTCGCCGTCGTCTACGGCAACCCGGCCCGCATCCACGGCTGGATGTGCCGTTGCGGCCAAAAACTGACGTTCGACCGCTCGGGACAGGCTGTATGCGGGGTTTGCCGGTCGCGTTATCAGCAAGATGGCGTGACTGTGCGCCTGTTGCCAGTCGACGGTGCATGAAGACGGCGTCGATCGTAAGCACACTGCGGCGCGGCCTGCCCATCTTGCGCCAGCGGGTCGCCGTGCGTGGGACTTTCAGCCGTCATGTCGGCAGCACGTTCCTGGTGCAAATTCTGACCCTGGTCATTTCTTTGCTCAACACCGCCATCATCGCCCGCCGTTTGGGGCCGGCGGGCAAGGGGACGATCGCGTTGGCCTTGTTGGTTCCGGCGATGCTGGCGCTGTTTTTCGGGCTGGGCGTGAGTGCGTCCAATGTCTTCTTCGCCGGCTCGCGGCGGTTGAGCGTGGCCGAACTGGCGGGGCACTCGCTGAGCTTCGCCCTTCTCGGCACGGTGGGGGCCGGGATCACGGCCTGGGTGCTGGCAGCCAACGGCTGGCTGGGCCAGTTACTGCCGGGGGTCCCGGTTTGGCTGGTGGCCCTGGCCATGCTGAGTCTGCCGGCGGCGCTGCTCAATGGTTTTTTCGGCGCCATCCTGCAGGGCTTGCAGCAGATCATCACCGCCAACGCCGTGGCGTTGGGGCAAGGTGCGTCGGGGCTGTTGCTGACGGTGCTCTTGGTGGTGGGGCTTGGCTGGGGTGTGGAAGGCGCGGTGCTGGCGGCGGTGGGGGCGACGCTGGTGGGTCTGGTTGTCCTGGTGGTGCTGGTGCAACGGGAGGGGGGACGGCTGCGGCCACGCTGGCAGCGACAGACGGTCAGGGCCATCCTGAACTTCGGACTGCGCGGCTATGTGGGCAATGTCCTGCAATTCTTCAACTACCGGCTCGACGCCTTCATCGTCAATGCTTTTTTGGGCGCGGCCCCGGTCGGCATCTACGGGGCGGCCGTCTCGCTGGCCGAACTGCTCTGGTATCTGCCCAACGCCGTCGGTTTCGCCATTTTCCCCAAATCGGCTGCGTCCACGGCTGCCGAGATGAACCGTTTCACCCCGCGCGTCTTTCGGCTGACCCTGGCGCTGACTGCGGCCGGGGCGGTGGCGCTGGCGCTGACCGGCGGGTTGCTCGTCCGGCTGGTCTTTGGGCCGGCCTTTGCCGCCGCCCAGGCGCCGTTGTTGGTGCTGCTGCCGGGCGTGGTGTTGTTGGGCGGGAGCAAGGTCCTGACCAACGAGATGGCCGGGCGGGGCTACGTCCACTACAATTCGCTGAACGCCGGCCTGGCCCTGGCCCTGACTATCAGCCTCGACCTGTTGCTCATCCCCCGCCTGGGTGTAACCGGCGCCGCCCTGGCCTCGACGCTGGCCTACGCCGCCACCTTCGCCGCCGCCCTCGTCTTCTATCGCGCGGTCAGTCGCGGTGCGCCGGCGGCAGGGTCGTGAAATCCAGAGAACCCACTTCCGAAGACTGGAGACGACGCGAGAGTGTGAAGCTGAAGGTGGCGCCCTTGCCGTACTCACTCCTCACCCAGATGCGCCCGCCGTGGTGTTCGACAATGTGGCGGCAGATGGTGAGACCCAGGCCAGTGCCTTTATAAAGCCGGTTGGCGCCGCTATCGATTTGGTAGAAACGGTCGAAGATGCGTTCGCCCTCGCCGGGAGGGATGCCGATGCCGGTGTCGGCGACGTTGACTTGCACGAAATCATCGTTTTCGACGGCGCTGATAGTGACAACGCCCCCTGG
This sequence comes from Caldilineales bacterium, assembly GCA_019695115.1. Lineage (GTDB taxonomy): Bacteria > Chloroflexota > Anaerolineae > J102 > J102 > SSF26. The sequence continues at coordinate 16,072 of JAIBAP010000014.1, forward strand.
CGGGGTGAATTTGATGGCGTTGTCGACCAGATTGGTCACGACCTGTTCCAGCCGCCAGGGGTCGGCCGAGAGGGGGGCCAGGGTTTCGGGCGCCTGGTTGACCAGGGTCACTTCGGACGAATCGGCCAGCGGGGTCAGCTTGTCAATGGCTGCTTCGATCACAACCGAGACATCGACCGCCTGCAGACGCAAGGTCACGCGGCCTGACTCCAGTCGCGAGAATTCCAGCAGGTCGTCGATCATGCGTTGGAGATGGTCGGTTTGCTGCTTCACCGTCTCCAGGAAGTCGCGCTGGATCTCGGTGACGGGGCCGGTTTTGCCCATGAGGATGATGTCGACAAAGCCCTTGACCGAGTGCAACGGCGTCTTCAGTTCGTGCGAGACCACCGAGAGGAAGTTGGATTTCATCCGCTCCAGTTCTTTCTGGGTGGTGACGTCGCGCAGCACGGTGGCGATGCCTTGCAGGTCGTCGCCGACCACCAGCGGCGCCGCCAGGGCCTGGTAGATGGCCATCTCGTTGGCGCCGGCGGGGCGTTTGCGTTCGAGGTCTCGGGTCTGGGTCAAGAAAGGCGGGTTTTTGACAGCCTCCAGAAGGGCGACGAAGTCATCGTCGGCGATGAACCGTTGCACGGGCAGGCCGGCGGGCGGTGGGACCTCCAGGCCGAAGATATGGGCGGCGACGGGGTTCATCAACACCAGGTGGAGGTCGCTGTCCACCACCACCACGCCATCGCCGATCCCGGCCAGGATGGCTTCCAGCTCGCGACTTTTATCGGCCACAGCCTGATAGAGGCGGGCGTTTTCGATGGCGGCGGCGGCAAAGTAGGAGAAAGAATCGAGCAGCTGGCGCTGTGGCTCGCTGTCCAGGTCGGGGCTGGTGTCGGCCAGATAGAGGGCGCCAAGCGGTCGCCCGCGCCAGAGGAGAGGGAGGCAGAGGAAGTGCTCCAGGCGCCATCGTTGGCGGAGTTGGTCGAAACCCAGGTGTTCCCCGGTTGGGGTGGGGGTGGCAGCCAGGATTACGCCCGAGGCCAGGAGCCGGAGGTCGGCAGGGCGACGGGAGAGATCGAGCTCGAACGAGTGAAAGGAACTGGAATCTTCAGCACCCGAAACGGCCGCCCCGCGCAGGACATCGCCGTCGTTGTCGATGAGGGCAATGGCGGCATAGCGGGCCGCAGAGAGGAGGGCCAGCCGGTCGACAAGCACCTGGAGGGTGGCGGGCAGGTCGAGGGTGGCGGCCAGGGCGCGGGCAAGTTCCTGGATCGAGCGCAGTTGCAGGACGCGGGCGCCAAGATCGGCGGCGGTGCGCTGCATACGTTTGGCCTGTGCGTCCAGGTCGACTTCGCGGGTGGCCAGCGTTTGTTCCAGGCTGCGCAGCCGTTGGTCGGCCTGGCGCAGATGGTCGGCGGCCACCGCGCCGGCGAGGGTGGCCAGGAAGAGCATGATATAGCGGGCGATGAAAAGGGCGTCGGTCAGAAAGGCCAGGTTGCCCGCATTCACCCAGAGGGCGACGACGTAGAGCGGCCCGGCCGCAAACGCGCCCAGCCAGATGGGAAGCGACCACGGCAGATAGAAGGCCGGCAGGATGACCTGAAGCAGGAGGAGGGGCCAGTAGGGTGAGGCAAGGCCGCCGCTGGCAGTGAGCAGATAGAGGATCAAAGCCAGGTCGAGGGCAAAGACGCCGGTCGCGGCTGGCCGCGGGCGCGCTCGCAATCCCAACCACAGGCCGGCGGTCAACACCGCCCAACCACCCGCCACCCACGCCGCCGTCGTCCAATTGCGCAAGCCCATCAGCCACAGGCCGCCCGCAAAGGTGAGCAGCAAGATGAGCTTGTGGAGGAGGAAGAGCGAGCGCGCGGTGGGCATGGTCAGCGGTAGCTGGTGGCTGTGGGGATGGGGGTGGGCGGCGAGGTTGGGATCGGGGAAGGGGTGAGGGGCGGTGGGGTGGGCGTATCGGTTGGGGGAACAGACGGGGGCAGCGGGCTGGTAGGAGCCGGGGGCGGAACCGCTGGCGTCGCCGCCGATGGGCGGGTGGCCGTCGCCGCTGGTGTGCCGATGACCCGCAGTGGTGTTGGCGATACCGGCGGGGGCGTGGCCGCAGGCGTCTCGCTGGGGCCAGGCGTCGCCGAAGGGGTGGCGGTGGCAGTCGCGCTTGCAGTCGGGGTGGAGGTGAAGGTGGGGGTGGCGGTGGGGGTCGCAGTTGGCGTGGGTTGGAGGGAGGGGAGCAGTAGCCACCACAGCTCGAAGCCGGCCACGGCCAGCAGGAGATCGCTGTCGTCGGGCGTCTGGAAGACGGCGATGGCGCCACGGATGGCCCCACCGGGGGGCAGGGGCAGAGGTCGCCACGAGGCTCCGGCGTCGTCGCTGCGCCACAGATTGCCGCCGTCATCGGGCAAGATCAGGGTCTGCCAGACGATCGGGTCGAGGAGCAGAGTCTGGGGAGGGAGGCGGCCGGGTAGAGGCAAGGGTTGCCAGCTGCGGCCTTCATCGCTGCTGCTCGACAAGCCGGTGGCATGGCCCAGATAGAGATGCACCGGCCCCCGCTCGGCCCCGACCAGGAAACGAGGCTGCAAATCGGCAGGGAGCGGATACAGTTGCCATTGCTCGTCCAGCGCAGCCGGGTTGCCGCCGTTGGCGGCGTAGGCCACCCAGCCCAGTTCGCCGCTGTTGCCGGCCCCAGCGATTCCCATCGCCCACAGGCCGTGTTCGGTCATGGTCAGGGCCTGGATGGGGCCAGGAGCGCCGAAGCTGCGCCACCCCGAACCGCCGTCCCGGCCGAGCACCAGCGTCTCATCGCCGGCCAGCGCCACCAGGTCGCCGGCGGTGGTGGGCTGCACTGCCAGCAGGACGGGATCGAAGTTGAGCGGCCGGTAGAGGAGGTCGAAGCGGGCGCCGCTGTCGGTCGAGCGGTAGAGGCCGCGACGTCCGACCGGCCCGGCCAGGGCATAGAGGGTGTGGATGCCGCCGGCCTGCAGGTCGAGCAAGGTCAGGGCGCCGGTGGCTGTGGTGGGCAGCCCGGCGCCGATGATGCTCCAGGTGCGCCCGCGGTCGACGCTGCGCCAAAGAGCCTGCACCGACCAATGATAGAGGGTGGTCAGGCCCTGACCGCTGGCGAAGGCGACGCCCTCGACGAGTGTCCCATTCTCGCCGCTCTGGGCAGGGCCGCGGTTGGCACCGGATTGCGCTCGCGCCAGTTGCCAGGTCTGGCCGCTGTCCATGGCAGTGGCAAAGGGCGACCACTGCCTTGCCGCCGGCGATAGCAAAGCGAGCAAGGGGAAGAAGAAGAGGAGCAGGCCAAGCCCCCACAACAGCCAGCGACGCCCCAGATCGGTGCTCATAATCCCGCTTTCCTCCTCAACGATACGGCGTCGGGGTGGGGGAAGGTGGTTCGGGCGTGGGGGTGGCGGTGGGTGGTTCAGGGGTGGGGGTGGGCGGTTCGGGCGTGGAGGTGGGCGGCGGCAAGGGGGTGGGGGTGGGGGTGGCCGTGGGCAGGGGGGTGGGGGTGGGGGTGGCCGTGGGCAGGGGGGTGGAGGTGGGGGTGGCCGTGGCGGTGCTGGTGGGGGTGGCCGTGGCCAGCGCCAATAAGACGGCCTGTTCGATGGTGCGCGCTTCGCCGTCCTCGCTACAAGGTGGATCGAGGGCGAGGGCGGCCTGGGCGTGCTCAAGGGCAGTCTGGTAGCTGCCCGCCCGCATAGCGGCCCTGGCCAGGGCGGTGTAGGCCTGGTAAAGCAAGCAGGTGATCTGTCCGCCGTAGCCTGGGTTGACACGATAGACCGGCGCCAGGCTGTCGCGCACGTCCGCCCAATCCTGCCGTTGCGCGGCCCGCATCCCGGCTTCATACAGGTTGGCCAGTCGCCGACCCTCGGCAGCGCGCTGGTTGTCAGGGTGGATGACAAGGGCGGCATTGAAACGCTGGATGGCCTGGCGAACGGCCTCGAGGTCGTTGCCGCGCTGTTCGATGAGGGTCGCGCCTTCTTCGAGATAGCTGACGAACAGCGATTCCTGGACGGCGTCGCTGCGGTAGGTGGCGTCCTGGTCGCGGATCGTCTCGAACAGGCGGATGGCCTCGGTCCATTGGCTGGCGTTGTAGGCATCGGTGGCTTGCCGGAAAAGGGTTTCCAGTTGCTGCTGCCGCTGCACAAAGGCCAGCAAGGATTCGGTGTCTTCGTAGGTGGGGTAAACGGCGATGATCGACTCCAACTGGGCGCGGGCCGTGGCCCAATCGTTGTTTTCGATGGCCTGCTGAGCGGCGGCGTAGTTCGCCGCCAGGTCGCGCAGCCGGCGCGCCTGATTGAGACCTGCCTGGGCGCCGATGTCGCCAGGGTCGAGGACAAGGATACGCTCGAAGGCGCGAATGGCGCCCTCGTAGTTGCCTATGGCCAGCTGTGACTGCCCTTCGTTATAAAGCCCCACCAATTCGGGATCGGGACCGCTGGCCGGAAGGCCCAATAGGCGGTCGCCGGCTGCCAGGTAGACGATGATGGCGGCCACGACGAGGATGAGCAGGCTGATCAGCCAGGGCAACCACCGCCACCTGCTCGTCGTTGGATGCTCGACAACAGCAGTCTGGTTCGGTTTCGCTGCCGCCTCTTCGAGTTGCAGAAACCAATTGATCTCGTCGATCAGGTCGGCCACACCCTGGCGCTGAGGTTGGATGGCCTGCAGGCGCGTAAAAACCGCCAGGGCCTGTCGCCACTGGCGGCGTTGATACTGAGCCATGCCTTCAGCATAGAGCTTGTCTGCCTGGTCGCCGCTCCCGGATGACGCGTCTCGGCTGACAGCGGGAGGAGCAGACGCCTCCCCGTTGTCTTCGGCTACAGCCGGATGGGCTGCGTGGCCGGACTGGGCGCCAGACAGCGGAAGGGGCGCAGAATACTGCGCTTGCGAAGATGACATGCAACCACAAGTTTAGTCGGGCGGTGCATCCGTGACAAGTGGGGGGGTGAGGCGCGAGGCGTGAAACGTGAGGCGTGAAACGTGAGGCGTGAAACGTGAGGCGTGAGGCGTGAAACGTGAGGCGTGGATGCGGAGTTCGCACGCCTGCGTGCGAGGACGAGGGTTCAGCGCAGGGCGGTCGGGTCGGGCGCTGGGACAGGGCCGGCAGGGGCTGCGAGCGAGGCCGCCAGTGAGGAGGTCGCCTGCTGAAGCAACGGCAGGTGCAGGCGGTATGGCTCCCACACTCGCACATCGGCGACATAGCTCCAGGTGTTGAGACGGCCGTCATTGCGGTTCCAGTTTTCGATGCTGAGGGTGGCCGTCGTCCCTCGCCAGGCCGGCGGGATGTCGATGGAAAGGTAGCGCCAACCCAGATCGGCCAACTGGCCTTCCTGCCATTGCGATACGGGCAAACCATCACGGAGGGCCAGCCACTCGCCGCCGGCGTTGAACAGGCGGACGTCGAGGGTATCGAACCATTTCTGGTGATTCTCGCTGTATTTGGTGTCGTAGGTGAAGATACGATACCAAAGCGTCAAGGTGGGGTAGTCCAAGGTGTCGGCGCCGGGGATGCGGATCAGTTGCCTGACGTGGCCATCGCCAATGGGTACATCGCCGGGGTCGCCGGGAAGGATGTCAAGGCCAGGGACATTGGGGCCATAGTCCGGGCTGCCCAGCTGGATTACCTGTCCCACGCCTCCGGCCGGCGGAGGCTCGGCAGTCACACTCTGCATCATGTTGCCGCCGGGTTGCCAGGCCCCCCAACCGCCAGCGAAATCGCCGTTGGCCACGGTGTCGATGTACACGCCCCAGGGGAGTTCCACCCAACCGGAACGGTTTCCGGCCAGATCGTAGGCGCGCAGGCGGAAGAAGTAGCGATGGCCCAAGTTGCCGAAGAAGCGCCCGGTGACGTCGGGCACATTCACCGCCCCCCAGGCCGTCCAGGCGCTGTTGCGTCCATCCTTCGATTGCAGCTCGAAGCCGTCCAGTCCGCTGCCGGTGGGCTGGTCAGCGCCGTACCAGTTCAGGTCGAAGGAAATCTGGCGCTGGTAGCGAGTGACCGGCAGAAAGGCCGGATGGGGCGGCGCCGAATCGATCTTGATCGGCAGTTGGCGCAGGCTCTCGATGTTGTTGGCAGCGTCGAGGGCCTGATACTCCAGCAGGTGCTGGCCCAGGCCGGCGACGATGACCTGGCTGGTGGCGCCGGCGTTTTGCCACGGGCCGCCGTCGATTCGCCACCGCACCTGCGCCACCCCCGATGCCAGATCGGTGGCGGTCAACTGGACGATCACGTTGGTCGTGTACCAGCCATGTTGCCCAAGCGCGCCCTGAATGACATTGGCGGCAGTGGTGGGCGGGCTGCCGTCGTAGCGCAGGGCGCTGGCGCGGGTCACGCGCCGGCTCGGATCGCCGTTCCCGGCCTGATCGACCAGCCAGAAATGGATGTCCCAGGCGCCTTCGCCGGGCACGGTGATGCCGCGCGCGGTTCCGGTGGGCGGCACGGCGATGCCATCTTTGAGATGGGTGGGCGGGTCGCCGATCTTGTAGTAGCCTATGGCAATGCCGGAGGTGTCGGGCGGGTTGGTCCAGGTCAGGCTGAAGGAGTTGGTCTGCGCCCATCCCTGCGGGCTGGTGCTCACCCCCTGCGGGCTGGGCGGCGCGTCCGGGTCGATGCGCACGGTCACGAGTTGCGAGTCTTCGACATTGCCGGCGGCGTCGTCGCTGTGGAAGAGCAAGGTGTGTTTGTCGGCGCTGGAGAGGGTGAAAGTGGTAGTGGTGACGGGGGCGGCGCCGTCGATGCTGACTTGCGTCTGCACGACGCCGGCAAGCGTGTCGGTGGCCACCAGGCTGACGCGCACAGGCGAGGTGAACCAGCCGCGCTCGCCGGCTGCGCCCTCCAGTTCGGCTTCGGTGTGCGGTGGGGTGGCGTCATAGGCCAACGATAGCTCGGCGTCCCAGATGCCACGCCGGCCGATGTCGGTGTTTCCGGCCACGTCCTTCAGCCAGACATAGGCGGTGTAGCGGCCCTCGGCCGGCGTGTGGACATCGCTGAGGATGCTGCCGCCGCCGGGCCGCCAAACACCATCGCTGGTCGAGAGAGGCGGGGCGCCAACCTTGACATAGGCCCCGGCAATGCCGCTCAGGTCAGGCGGCACCGCCAGGGTGAGGGCGAAGGAGTTGCGATTGGTCCAACCACGCGGCTGGGTGTCCAGGGGGACGGGGGCGCGGGGAGCCTCGCGGTCGATGCGGATGCCGCCAGGAATCCGATAGGGGGTCTCTGCCTGGCCGAGGTGATCGACCGAGTAGAATTCGACGACGTGCTCGCCGTTTTCGGCCACGATAAAGGTCGTACCGGTCATCCAATCGCTTCCGTCCACCCGGTAATGAGTGGCTGCTACGCCGGCGCCATCATCAGCCGGCACCAGGGTGATGCTGACGGGTTGGGTGTACCAGCCGCCAGTTGTGCCGGTAGGCAACAGGGCATAGGAGGTGACCGGCGGCGCCAGATCGATGCCCACCACTCGCGTCCGCACCGGCTCGGCATTGCCGGCCAGGTCGGCGGAGCGATAGGAAAGGGTGTGCGGGCCTTCGGCGCTGACCTGGGCGGTGGCTTGTCGCTGCCAGGCGCCGCCATCCAGCTGCCATTCCACATAGTCGGGGCCAGAGACCACATCGGTGGGCGTGAAGACGGCCGTGACAGGCCCGTCGTACCAGGTCTGATAGCCGGGCGTGCGGTTCAGGGCGATGACTGTTTGTGGGGCCTGGCTGTCAACGGGGAAGGGAGCCGGCGCCGTCTGCCTGACGTTGCCGGCAACGTCGGTGGCGCGGGCGATCAGGGTGTGGTTGCCCTCGCTGCCGATCTGCGCCTGGCTGCCGGTCTGCCAGGCGCCGCCATCGAGACTGTATTGCACGCCTGCCAGACCGGACCCCACATCGGTGGCGATGAGGGTGATGTTCACGGCGCCGCGATACCAGCCGTTGGCGCCGGACGGGCCAGTGGCGTCGATGAAGATCTCCGGCGCGACTGCATCCCAACGGATGGCGTCGAGTGCGACCCCGCGGTGGTCTTTGTTCCGGTTGCCGGCGGTATCCTGCAGCCAGAGGAAGAAGTGGTAGGTTCCAGGCGCAGGTGGGGCGATGCCGGTGATCTGCTGGATGCCGGCCCCGGTCACGCAGACGCCATCGGCATTGTGCAGCGGCGCCGTTCCCAGTTTGTAGCAGGCGGCGGCGATGCCGCTGAGGTCGGCGGGGTTCTGCCAGGTGGCGGTGAAGGTGGCGGTGGCCGAGGTCTGCCAACCGCCAGGGAGGACGACGGGGACGGCCAGGGGCGCGGGCGGTGGGGTGGTATCCAGCCGTAAGCTGACGGCCACGGCGGTGAGGGCGGCGTTGCCGGCGCCGTCCACCGGCCACAGATAGAGGTTGTGCTCGCCCTCGGCGCCGCCGGGGATGGTGAAATCGTCGAAGCTGCCGATGGCGCCGGGCCAGAAAGCGCCGTCGGCAGGATGCAGGGGCGGGGCGTCGAGTTTGTAGCGCACGCCGCCGATGCCGCTGGGGTCGATGGGCAGTGACCAGTCGAGATCGAAGCTGTTGATGTTGGTCCAGTCGGCAGGGGCGATGGCGGCGTTGGTCAGGGCGGCCGGTGGGGTGGCGTCGTAGAGGAGGGTGACGCTGACGGCGCTGGCCTGGTCGGTGTGGCCGAGCTTGTCGGCCAGCCAGAACCAGAGGGTGTGGCTGCCGTCGCCGGCGACGCTCACCCCGCTCAGGCTGCTGAGTCCATCGCCGGCCACGAAGATGCCATCGTTGGCGGCGGTTGGAGCAGTGTCGAGTTTGTACCAGGCGCCACCGATGCCGCTGAGGTCGGATGGATTGGTCCAGACGGCGCCAAAGGAGTTGAGGTTCGTCCAGCCTGGCGGTTGGGGGGCAGGAGTGAGGGGTGAGCTCGGGGGCTGGGTATCGACATTGAGCAGGTAGGCAGGGCTGCGCTCGTTGTCGCCGCCGCCGTCTTCGATGCGGAATTGGATGAAGTTGGCGCCCTCGGCCAGGGCAAGCGCGGCGACGGTGAGTCGGCGGCGATTGGCGTCGAGCGTCTCGACAGTCAGATTGGCGTTGCTCCAGGTCGACCAGGTCAGGCCGCCATCGGTGGAGAGTCTGTAGACGGCGGTGGCCGTGAGTCCGTCGCCATCGCTGACGGTGACGGCAGCGGTGGCCGGCAGCGTGCCGATCCAGGCGCCGCCGCCGGGGCTGAAATCGGCCCAGGTCGCCGCCTCGGTCGGGGCCAGGGCCAGAACCGGGCCGACCAGGAGCGCCAGCAGGGCCAGCAGGCCAAAGACGAGGCCGGGGAGGCGGGCAGCGAGCAGAAGTGAGCGTGGGTGAATCATGGCGGGTCTTGTTCCTCACGACCTGTCCGATCGTGGGAACGGACGGGTCTGTGTGTTGAGACGTAGAAAAAGGGGAAGTCGGTGCGACCGGCGGCAGCATGCAAACCTGCTTGGTCACTCCAACTCCCCCTTCGATGGCGTTTGCTGTCTCGATTAGTCCAGGTCGAAGCGGTAGCCGATCCCGCGCACCGTGACGACATATTGTGGATTGTCGGGGTCTTTTTCGATCTTGGTGCGCAGACGGCGTACATAGACAGCGATCTGGTTGGGATAGCCACCGTAGTTGCTCCCCCAGACGCTGTCGAGTAGTTGGTCGTGGGTGAGGACGCGGCCGGCATTGCGCATGACGCAGTGGAGCAGGCGGCATTCGATGGGCGTGAGATCGACGATCTTGCCGCCGGGCAGTTCGACGCGGTTGGTGAGTGGGTCGAGCCGGAGGCCGCGCGCTTCGATCCGATCCGAAGGGTCGCCCAGGGCATAGGCCTCGGTGCGCCGCAAGACAGCCTTGACGCGGGCCAGGAGTTCGGCCGGCTCGAAGGGTTTGGCCAGGTAGTCGTCTGCGCCCAACTCGAGTCCAGCCACACGGTCGGCCGTTTCCCCTTTGGCCGAGAGGAAGATGACCGGGATGTGATGCCGCGAGCGGATGCCGCGCAGGGTCTCGAAGCCGTCCAGCCCAGGCATCATCACGTCCAAGAGCACCAGATCTGGTTTTTCACGCTCCAACAGCCGCAAGGCGTCGCGGCCATTGCCGGCGGCCAGGACTTCGTATCCTTCCTCTCGCAACAGGAAGGCGGTCATCTTGACGCTGGGAGGGTCGTCGTCGACCACAAGAATGCGCATGGTGGGGTTCCCTGTCTCTGGCGGCGCCGCGGCCACAGCGGGCCTGTCGACGATGGCGGCATTATACCAGCGCGCCATGCTGCGTGCAAGCGATCTGGGAACGGCGGGGGGATCGGCAAGCGCCGGCCGGGGACGGGAAGCGGAGGGAAGGGACGGTGACGAGGCGGATGGCATAGCGCAGGATGAGTGAGGCGTCTGGCCCGCTATTGGGGTTGGCGCAGGAGGGGCAGGAAGTGCGAGAAGGGGAAGGGGTGGGTGGGGGCCAGGCCCAGTTGGGCCTCGGTCGTGGCGCCGGGCGCCACTGCAACCATGACCGGGTGGGCCGTGGAGGGGATGGAACCCAGGGGATAGCTTACCCACAGGCTGTAGGCTCCCGATGGCATCCGGCTGAAGGCTGCCAGTCCTTCGGCATTGGTGGTGGCGAGGCCGCGGATGTTGTTCTGGCTGTCGCGCAGGGTGACGCCAAGTCCCGACCAGGGGTTCTCGCCCTCGTCCCTGGCGCCGTCGGCGTCGTCATCATGGAAGACGAGCAGGCGAATGCCGCCGGCGACGAGGGTGGCCGTGGCGGTGGGCGAGGGGGTGGCCGTGGCAGTGGGGGTGGCCGTGGCGACGGGGGTGGGGGTGGGGCTGGGGGTGGTGGTGACGGTGGGGGTGAGGGTGGGGGTGCGAGTGGCTGTGGGGCTGGGGGTGAAGGTGGCCGTGGGGGTGGGGGTGGGGGCGGGGTTCTGCCAACGCACGATCACGCCCGACTGGCCGGCCACCCAGGCGCGGGCCGCGGTGGGGAAGCCGACGGCGTGGAGGTCGAAGCCCGAACCGGTGTTGTCGGGCTGCCACGAGACGCCGCCGTTGCTGGTGTACAGCACCGCGCCGCCGTCGCCAACGATCCAGCCGTGCTGGGCGTCGCTGAAGGCGATGTCGTGCAGGTCCTGGCTGAGGCCGCTGGTCTGCAAGGCCCAAACCCCGCCGCCGTTGGTGGTGCGGAGGATGACGCCGCCGGCGCCCACGGCCCAGCCTTGGTTGGCATCGACGAAGGCCAAAGCCTCGATGACGGCGGTCGCGCCCGCCGTCTGGCTGACCCATGAGCCGCCGCCGTTGGTGGTGTGCAGGATGACGCCGCCCTCGCCGGCAAGCCAGCCCTGTTGTGCGTTCAGGAAGGAGAGGGCATGGATGTCGAGGGGGAGGGGGAGGGTTTGCGGCGTCCAGGCGCTGCCGTCGAAGCGGTAGAGGATGCCGTCATCGCCGCCGGCCCAGCCGAGTGTGGGGCCGGCAAAGGCCAGGGCGTGCAGATCGGTGGGGAAGAGGGTGGCATAGCTGTGCCAGGCGCCACCGCCATCGTCGGTGTAGCGCAAGAAGCCGCCCTTGCCCGCCAGCCAGCCTGTGTTGCCGTCGAAGAAGTGCATGGCCTCCACATCGGCGCTGAAGTCGGTGGGGACGCGCACCCAGTTGGCGCCACCCAGGGTGGTGAAAAGCAAGACGCCGTCATCGCCGGCGGCAAAACCGGTTTGGGTATCGAAAAACTGGATGTCGTGAAGGGTGACGCTGGTATGGCTGGCCTGCGGCGTCCAGTCGCCCACGGCCTCGGGCGCAGCAGGGGAGGCGAGAGAGGCGCCGGCAAGGGCGGAGAGGCTGAGAACAAGAACGGCCAGGGCCAGGAGGATGAGTGGGCGCATAGGGCGGCGGCGTCAGGAGCGGATGAGGAGGGGGAGGTAATGGCGAAAGATGGCGCTGGCCGAGCAATCCAGCTGCAGACGGTAGGGGGCGGCGCCTCCCTGGTAGCCATCGATGACGAGGAAGTAGCTGCCGGCGGCCAGGTCGGTGCGCACGATGGCGGCGTCTTCGCCGGCCAGACAGGTTTCCGGGGCGGCGCCAGTCAGCAGGAAGAGGTCGAGGTCGGCGACGGCGGCATCGTAGGTGATTTGGGCGTTGAGGTCGGAGGCCTGGGCAAGGGTGAGCGAGTAGATGGCTTCGGGGCCAGTTTCGGGCCAGCCGCTGCGACAGGCGTAACGGCTGATGCGTCCAGGCCAGCCGCGGGTGTCGCCGGTGTAGCTCTGGCCGCAGGCGGCGGCAATGGCCAACTCGGTGGCCAGGACCATGGGGGTGGGGCTGGGGGTGACGGTGGGGGTGGCCGTGACGCTGGGGCTGGGGGTGGGGGTTTCGGTGGGCAGGAGGGTGGGCGTGGGGGTGGGGCTAGGGGTGGGTTTGGGGGTGGGCGTCTCTGTGACAAAGACGGGCGTTTTGGTGATGGTGGGGGTGGCGGTGGCGGTGGGGGTGGCCGTGGCGGTGGGGGTGCCGGTGAAGGTGGGGGTGGCGGTGGGCGTAATCGGCAGCAGCACGTAGTCGATGAGCAGCTTGGGGCGACGGTCCAGACTGGTGGATTGGGCGGAGTGGACGGCGTAGGCCGTCTGCGGGCCGTTCTGGCCAGCCAACAGGAGGCCATCGTTCGATTCGGGGTGGCTGTACCAATCACGGGCGGCCGAGGTGACATCCCATTCGTAGGTGACGAAAAGGGATGCAACCTGGACGGAACTGATCAGGGCCGGGTCGCGGTCGAGGGGGCCGGCGCCGCCGGGGCTTTGCCAGGGGTCGCCGGGGGCGGCTTGCAGCCAGGTCACGGCCTCGGGCTGCCAGGGCCGGCGCAGACGGTAGGCGGCGACGACCAGCGGGCTGGCGTTGGCGCGTTGCTGGGTGTCCAGGCTCAGGGTGGCATTTTGGATGAAGGCATGGGCGGGCAGGCGTCCGAGGTCGAAGCGCAGCAGGCTGCTGGCTTGACCGCTGGCGCGGATCTCCAGCAGGTCGTCGTTGCCGAAGTTGGCCGATGGCTGAGCGGCGTCGATCCAGGAATCGACCGCGCCCGCAAAGCCGTTGACGCCATAGCTGAGCACCAGGGTGTAGCTAGGCAGCCCGCTGACGAAGCGCAGCCGCCCAAACTGCTCCCAATGGTCGATGATGGCTGTGCCCTGCCAGATCATCTTCTGGTCCCAGGTGCCGCCGTCATCGTCGTCGCGCAGCCCAAAGTTGAAGCCGATAATCTTGCCGGGGGTGACGGGTTCGGCGGTGAAGGCGCTGAGCGGCAGGACAGCCTCGACCACCCAGCCGTCGGCCAGAGGGAGGATAGTGGCGTTGAGGGGGGTGGGGACGGCGAAATCGGTGGTGCGCCCGTCGGGGTTGAAAGTGAATTGGTGGTCGCTGGTGTCGGGACCGGTGAAGTTGTGGTTGCCGTCGAAGCCGGTCTCGATCTCGTCGTCTTTCCAGACCTCGGCGCCGGAGTCGTTGACGAGGATGTCATCGAAGACCCGCGCCGCCAGATAGAGGTTGTTGTCGTCCCAGGCCAGTTGCAGCCGCAGTGAGGCGTCGGCCGGAGAGGGGTAGGGCGGCACACCCTCCTGGAAGGCGGCGGTGGTGGCGTCGAGGACGATGGTGGGGACGGCCGACCACTCTTGCAGGTTGCCATCGAGGGTGGGGGCGATCTCGGTGCGCGGGACATCGATGAGGGCGCCGTATCCGGCGGGGCCGGAAGCCGCGCCAGGACGGGTGGCAAGCCAGGCTGTCGCCGCGAGGCTCAGGGCCAGGATGAGGGGAGGCGTTCGTCGCATAGGCCAATAGCGAGCAGGTCGGGTGAATGTCAGGACAAGTATAAAGGCTTCCGGTGAAAAGGAGATGAAGCCTGCCGCCATCGAACATGACAATTCTTTCACAGTCAGGCAGCAGAACCTCCTGATCGTGTCCTTGTCTGCGTGTGTCCTTGTCCACTCCACTACGCTATACTTGGCCGCATCAACTCGAACTTACCCCTGGAGAGGCACAATCATGACCGAATTGAACCAAGAAGTCATCGCCGTCATCGGCGGCACCGGAGCAGAAGGGTCGGGCTTTGCCTGGCGCTGGGCGCAGGCCGGTCTGCAGGTGATCATCGGCTCGCGCGCGGCCGAGAAAGGTCAGGCCGCCGCCGATGAGATCAACCGGCGGCTGGGCCGGACGGCCGCGCGCGGGGCCGACAACCTGGCCGCCAGCCAGCAGGCCAGCATCGTCGTGCTTTCGGTGCCCTACGAATCGCAGGCCGCCATCCTCGATTCCATCCGGCCGGGGTTGGCCGGCAAGCTGTTGGTGACAGTGGTGGCGCCGCTGCTGGGCGAGAAGAAGGGCCGCTACACGCCGCCGCCGGGCGGTGCGGCCGCGCTGGAGGCGCAGGCGCAGGTGGGACCAGAGACGAGGGTGGTGGCGGCGTTCCAGAATGTGGGCGCGCACCATCTGACCAACGACGACCATGCCATCGATTGCGATGTGCTGGTGTGCGGCGATGCCCGCGCCGACCGCGCCCTGGCCGTAGAACTGGCCGCCGCCGCCGGGTTGCGCGGCGTCCATTCCGGTGTTCTGGCCAATGCCGCCGTCGCTGAGGGGATGACGGCCGTCCTGGTGAGCATCAACGCCGCCTACAAGGTTCGGAGCGCCGGGATTCGCATCACCGGCTTGCCGGCGGAGGAAGCGGCGTGAACCAGCTGGTGGCGACGGCGCTGCCAGGGCTGCCGCTGGTGACGCCAGGGGATGACCTGGCCGACCTCATTCTGGCCGGGTTGCGGGCAGCGGGCATTGTCCTGGCCGCTGGCGATGTGCTGGTCGTGGCCTCGAAGGTCGTCTCCAAGACCGAGGGCCGGATGCGCCGGCTGAGTGAGGTCAGGCCGTCGCCGGCCGCATGTGAGATCGCCCAGGTCTGCAACAAAGACCCGCGGCTGGTAGAGTTGATCCTGGCCGAATCCAACCAGGTGCTGCGGCTGCGGCGGGATTTGATCGTGGTCGAGCACCGGCTGGGTTTCGTCTGCGCCAACGCTGGCATCGACCATTCCAACGCCAACCCCGACGATGACATCGTCCTCCTGCTCCCGCTCGACCCCGATGCCTCGGCCCAGGCCTTGCGTGCAACCCTGCTTGCGGCCACCAGCGCCGAAGTGGCCGTCATCATCGACGACAGCCACGGCCGCGCCTGGCGGTTGGGCACGGTGGGCGTCGCCATCGGCGTGGCCGGTCTGCTCCCGCTCACCGACCTGCGCGGCCAGCCGGATTTGTTCGACCGCGCCTTGCAGGTGACGGTGCTGGGCACGGCCGATGAGTTGGCGGCGGCGGCTTCGCTCTTGCAGGGCGCCGCAGACGAACGCTCGCCCGTCGTCCACCTGCGGGGAGCGCCCCACCGGCCGGGCGAGGGCCGGCTGCCCGATCTGCTGCGCCCGCGCAGCCTTGACACCTTCCGATGATGACAAACTCCACCCCACCCCTCACATCTCCCCCCGCCGGCCGTCGCGAAGGCGGCTGCGCCTGGGCTTTGGTCATCGGCTTGTTGCTGTGGTCGCTGTCGGTCACACTCGCCGCCCAGGGCGGCTCGCTCATGGCAGCCTGGTTCGCACAGATGAGCGCCACGGGCCGAAGTCTCCAGCAGATCCTGGCCGCGGGCTTGTTGCAGCCGCTCTTGGTGGGCGCGCCGGCGCTGCTGCTGCTGGCGGTGCGCGGGCCGCGACAGGGCGCCGTCGTGCGCACCATCTTGCTCGCCACCCTGGCCGCCAGTCTGCTCTTGACCCCGCGCGTCCTCCTCGCCCCCGACCAGACCTACGCCGCCGGGCTGGCCCGCGCCGGGATCGGGGCCGGGCTGGGGCTGATCTTGCTAGTCTGGGCCAGGGCGCAGGGCCGCTTGCAGATGCGACCCGGCGCCGGGTTGGGACTGATGGCCCTGTTAGCCGTGGTGTTCCTCGTCCCCTGGCTGCTCTTCGGCGCCCTGGGCGATGGCCTGGACGTGCTGCTGGCGATGGCTCAGGCGGCGGGGTTGGCCCTGATGGCAGCCAGCTTGGCGGCCCTCCTCATGCCGCAGCTGGCCGCAACTTCTGACCAGGTTGTGAGCAACCATTGGCTGGGAGGCGTTGCGCTGGCGGTGGCGCTGGCGGCCATCGGCGGCGCCTGGGGCCAGATGGATTACCAGGCTTTCTTGCTTGGCCTCCTTCCCGTCCTGGCCTTCCCCCTGGCCTGGCTGGGCGCAGATAGGCGTCGCTTCCCCCTTTCCGGCGCCCTGCTGCTGGTATTCGTCGCCGCTTGCGGCCCCTTTGCCTTCGCCGACCCACGCGAAACCCACTTGATCGGTCTCTACAGCGGCGATACGGTCGTTTGGACGCTGCGGGCGCTGGGATGGGATTTGCTGCTGGGCCTGGCGATCCTCCTCATCCTCGGCCTGGCCGGGGGCTGGCTGCGGAGCGTGCGTGGTCGCGCCTGGGTTTCGCTGGCGATGGTGGGCTGGGTCGGAGCCGCCATCCTCTACCTTTTTACCGGTCAACCGGGGTTCTATGGCGATGATTTCTTCGTGGTGATGAACGAGCAGGCCGATCTGAGCGGGGCCGCTGGCATCACCGCGGTTGATGCACGCCGCACCTGGGTCTATGAAACGCTGGTCACCCAGGCCGATGCCGCGCAACTCGACCTGCTGACCTGGCTCGACAAGGCAGGCATCTCCTACACCCGCTACTATCTCGTCGATGGCATCGAAGTCCATGCCAACGCCCTCCGTCGCTGGCAGATCAGCCGGCGCCCGGATGTCGCCCGCGTCCTCTACAGCCCTAGCCTCCGCCCCCTGCCCGAACCTCCCCCCTTCGAGCCGGGCGACCCCAACCCGCCCGCGACAACGCCCTGGGGCGTGGAAGCCATCGGCGCGCCGCGGGTGTGGGAGGAATTCGGCGTCACCGGCGAGGGCGTAGTGGTAGGGCAATCGGATAGCGGTGTGGACGCCGAACATCCGGCGCTGGCCGGCAACTTCCGCGGGCGCGGCGGGGCCTATGATTTCAATTGGCTGGACCCCTGGACGGGTAGCCCGCAGCCCTACGACGCCAACGGCCACGGCACACACACCCTGGGCACCGTGTTGGGACAGGGCGGCATCGGCGTCGCGCCCGGCGCCGTTTGGTTCGGCTGCGCCAATCTGGTGCGCAACCTGGGCAATATCGCCAACTATCTCGATTGCATGCAGTTCATGCTGGCGCCCCATCCCCAGCAGGGCGACCCCCTGCACGAGGGCGACCCGACCCTGGCTGCAGACGTGAGCACCAATTCCTGGGGCTGCCCGGCCGATGTCGAAGGCTGCGACCAGGAAACGCTGTGGCTGGCGACGGCGGCGCTGCGGGCGGCAGGCATCTTCTTCGTCGCTGCGGCCGGCAACGAAGGTCCCGCCTGCAATTCGTTGCGCACCCCGCCCGGCAACTATGGCAACGTGCTTTCGGTGGGAGCGATCGACCGCGCCGGCGACCTGGCCACATTCTCCAACCGCGGCCCGGCCACCGCCGCACCCGACGGCAGCACCGGCCCCGACCTGCTGGCCCCCGGCGTAGGAGTGACCTCGGCCTGGCCGGGCGGGACATGGAAAACCATCGAAGGCACATCGATGGCGGCGCCGCACGTGGCCGGCGTCGTCGCCCTGATGTGGTCGGCCAACCCCGCCCTGGCCGGCAACATCGACGCCACCGAACGCATCTTGCAGGAAACCGCCTCGCCCTACACAGGCCCAACTTCGCCCTGCGAGACCGACGGTCAGGCGCCCGACTCGGCCTCCGGCTTTGGCATCCTCGACGCCTACGCCGCCGTCGAACGGGCGCTGGCGTTCAAATAGGCTCAGGCCTCGGGATCGACGCCCAAGGCGCGGAGTTGGGTGAGCAGGCGTTCAGCCCGCTGGCGTTCATCTTCAGCCCGCTGGCGTTCATCTTCGGCCCGCTGGCGTTCATCTTCAGCCCGCAGTTCCGCTTCACCGGCCCGTTGCTCTGCTTCGGCAGCCCGCTCGGCGCCGGTGGCGAGCAGTTCACCCTCTGGATCGCACCACCGCAGCCATTCGGCCTCTGCCTGTTCGTATTCGCCCTGCCACAGCCGCAGCCGCAGGCCCACCCGTTCCAGCCGCGGCTGGCTCTTGCGGACATAGATGCCGCCCGTCAGTTCATACACGTTCAGCGGCTGCTTCATGATCCATCCGTGCGGATCGTAGATGACATAATAAGGTATGCCCAGACGGGCATAGTCCAACAGCTTGTCACCGGCCTCGTCACCGACCTTGTTCGACACGACTTCGATCACCACATCAGGTGGTTTGCCATATTCCCAGATAAAATAGGAGCGGCCCTGCTTGGCCCAAAAATCACGCGGCAGATGAACATCCAGACTCAGAAGCGCATCGGGCACGATGGCTTGCCTGTGCACCGAGCCAAACAGCCCGACATTGGCCATCGCCACGAAAGGCTGCGACGGGCGCCAGCTGCTGTACAACGTGTCGACCAGTAAGCGTTGCTGGCGCTCGGAGAAAATGTTGTCCACGGGCGTATCATCCTCGGTGATAAGATGCGAAATGTCGGGCGGCGTGACTTCCGCGATAGTATCGAGATCGAAATCGAGAACCTTAGTTGCCATAGGAAACTCCTGTTGCCAAGATGGACGGCTGCCGAACAGCGCCAACCCCACCATTTTACCACCCACCGCCCCCCTTGTCGAACCGCTGGCGGCCCGTCGCCCCACGCGAACCACACCCTGACCCAATGACGACGAACTCGAACCCACCCACCTCCACACCCCCGCCGTGGCCCTATTCCTTGCGTCTCTTCTTCCTGGCCATCTGGCTTGCCGTTGGCCTGGCGGCCTTCCTGCTCGCCCGCCCGTTCTGGTGGCTGCTGGCGCTGGCCGGCATCGCCGGCTTCCTGTTGCAGCCGTTGGTCGGGCTATTGAGGCGCCTCTGGATCCCGCGCGGGATCGCCAGCCTCATCGTCATCCTTCTCCTGCTGGTGCTCGTCATCCTGACGCCGGTGGGCCTGACACTGGGGTTGATCGAGTCGCTCGGCCAGATCCGCATCGATGTCAAGGACTTGAGCGCCTACATCAACGACCTGGCCGCCTTCGTGCAAAGGCTGCCGGAGATCCTGCCGGCGATCCATCTCTTTGGCTTCACCATCGACCTCCTGCCCTATTATCGGCAGATCCAGGAGTCGGTTGCGGCTGTGCAACCGTCCGACATCCTCAACATCGCCCAGAGCCTGGTGGGGGTGGTGGTCAATGTGTTGCGCTCGGCCGTTCAGGTCGTCAGCGTGGCCACCATCTTCGCCACCAACGTCATCGGTCGCGCTGTCGGACTGCTCATCAGCCTCATCCTGCTCCTCCTGTTGACGTTCTATGCCATCAACGATCTGCCACGCGCCCGCGCCGCCGTGCTGGACCTGGCGCCCATCGCCTATCAGGCCGAATGGGAGGAGTTATGGCGGCGCACGGGCAGCGTCTGGAACCGCTTCTTCCGCGGGCAGATCATCCTCTCGTTGGTGATGGGTGGGCTGGTCTGGTTGGGACTGACCATCCTCGGCGTGCCCGGTGCGCTCGCCCTCGGCGTCCTCACCGGCGTCCTTGAAGTCATCCCCACGCTTGGCCCCGTCCTTGCCACCATCCCCGCCGTCCTCCTGGCCCTGCTACAAGGCTCCACCGCCTTCCCCGATCTCCCTAACTCGACCATCGCCCTCATCGTCCTCGGTTTCTACGTCGCTCTCCAACAGATCGAGAACCTCATCCTGGTTCCACGCATCATGGGGCGCAGCGTCGGCATCCACCCCCTCCTCCTCATCATCGCCGTGCTGGTTTTCACGGTTCACCTGGGCGTGTTCGGGGCGTTCATCGCCACACCGGCCCTCGCCAGCTTGCTGGTCTGGTTTGCCTACTTCCACGCCCGCATGGTCGGCCGCACCCCCTACCCCGCATTGGCGCCGCCGCCCGCCATCCCCGCGGTTGCCAGCGCCGATGACTCGTCGGCGCCCCGCCTCGACCGCGCGGCTGCGCCAGAGTCCCAGCCCACCCTCGTCCTTCTCCCCGTCCTTCCACCGCCGCACGACCAGGTTGACCGCCAGGGTGATCTGGTATGAAGGTCGTGAGGAGTGAAACGTAGAGCGTGAAACGTGAAACGTGAAGCGTGAGGCGTGAAGCGTGAGGCGTGAGGCGTGAAGCGTGAGGCGTGAGGCGTGAGGCGTGAGGCGTGAAGCGTGAAGCGTGAAACGTGGAAAGATATCACCACCGCTACCCGGCCCACATGCCCCGCATGGCCGCCACTCAAGAAGGCGCATTACTTCCCTTTGGCACAAGCCGGATGTAGAATAGGGTGTTTGCGCGGTCAAACGCTGCCGCAAGCAAACCCCACTTCTTCAGCCAAGAGTCAACAATGAAACTTTTCGAAGGGCTTCAGCAAGAACCGATCACCCATCTCGACCTGTCCTACTACTGCACCGCCCCCGCCGGCGCGCCCGTCAAGGACGTCGTCGAGACCCTGCGCCAAAGCAAGCGCAACTGCTCGCTCATCCTCAAAGATGGCAAACTGATGGGCATCTTCACCGACCGCGACATCCTGCGCAAGGTTGTCGACCGGCCTGAGCTTTGGGAGCAAGCTATCGACCAGGTGATGACCAGGGAAGTGCTCACCATCGCCGAAAGCGCCACGGCCGCAGAAGCCATGGCGATCATGGATCGCTTTCACTTTCGCAATGTGCCGGTGGTGCGCGCCAACGGCGAGGTGGTGGGCAACTTCACCCACTACAGCATTGTCAAATTCCTGGCCGACACCTTCCCCACCGAAATCTACAACCGCGCTCCCGACCACACCCGCGTGGCCCGCCGGCAGCACGGCGGCTAAAGCCAGAGGCTCCCCCCCATGACGGAGAACAATCAACCCACCCAGATCAAAGAACTGGATCATGTCGTCATCCGCTTCGCCGGCGATTCTGGCGACGGCATGCAACTGACCGGCAGCCAGTTCACCAACACCGCCGCCATCGTTGGCAACGACATCAGCACCCTGCCCGACTACCCTGCCGAAATCCGGGCGCCCGCCGGCACCCTGGCCGGGGTCAGCGGTTTTCAGGTGCACCTGTCGGACACCGACATCTACACCCCCGGCGACTCACCCGACGTGCTGATCGCCATGAACCCGGCGGCGCTCAAAGTCAGCCTGCCCGATCTCGAGCCGGGCGCCAGCATCATCGTCAACACCGACGCTTTCAACACCGGCAACCTGGCCAAAGCGGGCTACACCCGGAATCCGCTCGAAGACGGCTCGCTGAAGAACTTCCAGGTCTACGAAGTGCCGATCACCACCCTCAACCGTAATGCCGTACAGGGTGTGGAGGGATTGAGCACCAAAGAAGTCGACCGCAGCCAGAACTTCTTCGCCCTGGGGCTGGTCTATTGGGCCTACGACCGGCCGCTGGACAACACCGCCGCCTGGGTGAGACAGCAATTCGGCAAACGGCCGGAGATCGTTCAAGCCAACCTGCAGGCCTTGCAGGCGGGCTATTTCTATGGCGACACCACCGAAGCCTTCCAGGTGCGCTACCGCGTGCGCCCGGCCGCCCTGCCATCGGGCACCTATCGCAAGATCAGCGGCAACGAGGCGACGGCAATCGGCCTGGTGACAGCCGCGGCCAAGGCGGGCAAGCCCCTGTTCTATGGCTCCTACCCCATCACTCCCGCCAGCGACATCCTCCATTTTCTGGCCGGCCTGCGTCATTTCGACGTCCTCACCTACCAGGCCGAGGATGAGATCGCGGCCATGGGCGCCACCATCGGCGCCGCCTTTGGCGGCGCCTTTGCCGTCACCGGCACCAGCGGCCCCGGCATCGCCCTCAAGAGCGAAGGCATCAACCTGGCTATCGTCCTGGAACTGCCCATGGTCATCGTCGATGTCCAACGCGGCGGCCCCAGCACCGGCCTGCCCACCAAAGTCGAACAGGCCGACCTCTTGCAAGTGATGTTCGGGCGCAACGGCGAAAGCCCCCTCCCCGTCCTGGCCCCGGCCACGCCTAGCGAATGCTTCGGCTTCGCCGTCGAGGCCTTCCGCCTGGCAGTGCGGGCCATGGTCCCGGTCATCCTGCTCACGGATGGTTATCTGGCCAACAGCGCCGAGCCGTGGTTGGTGCCCGACCCCGACGCCATCCCTCCCATCGTGGTCGAGCACCCAACAGCCCCCAACGGCAACGGCAGATACCTGCCCTACAAGCGCGACCCGGTGAGCCTGGGCCGGCCCTGGGCCATCCCCGGCACACCCGGTCTCGAACACCGTGTAGGCGGGCTGGAGAAATCGCCCGATTTCGGCAACGTCTCCTATTCGCCCCAGGACCACCAGCGCATGATCAACGACCGCGCCGCCAAAGTTGCTCGCCTGGCCGATGTCATCCCCGAGCAGGATGTCTTCGGGCCGGAGGAGGGCAAACTGCTGGTGGTGGGATGGGGCAGTACCTACGGGGCCATCCACGCCGCCGTTGCCCAGGCGCAGGCCAGGGGCCAGTCGGTGGCGCACGCCCATGTGCGCTATCTCAACCCGTTCCCGCGCAACCTGGGCTACATCTTGCAGCGTTACGACCGCATCCTGGTGCCCGAAATGAACATGGGCCAGCTCAGCCTGCTACTGCGCGGCCGTTTTGTCCGCGATGTCATCTCCCTGAACAAAGTTCAGGGCCGACCTTTCAAAATCAGCGAGATCGCCAGCAAGATCGATGAACTGCTGGCAGGAGAATAAACCCCATGGCACTTGCAGAAGCGATTCCCCTGGCCGCGGTCGCCCCCGTGCGCCTGACCCGCAAGGACTTCGTCTCCGATCAGACCGTCCGCTGGTGCCCCGGCTGCGGCGACTACGCCATCCTGGCCCAGATGCAGAAAGTTCTGCCCGACCTGGGCATCCCGCGCGAGAAGATCGTCTTCATCTCCGGCATCGGTTGCTCCAGCCGCTTTCCCTACTACATGGAAACCTACGGCGTCCACAGCATCCACGGCCGGGCGCCCACCCTGGCCACCGGTCTCAAGGTCGCCAATCCCGAACTCAGCATCTGGGTGATCACCGGCGACGGCGACGGGCTTTCCATCGGCGGCAATCACCTGGTGCACGCCTGCCGGCGCAACGTCGATATCAAGATCATCCTCTTCAACAACCGCATCTACGGCCTGACCAAAGGCCAATATTCGCCCACCTCGCCCCAGGGCCTGAAGACAAAGTCGTCGCCGATGGGCACGGTCGAGCAGCCACTCAACCCTCTCTCGGTCGCCCTGGCCTCCGAAGCCACCTTCATCGCCCGTACGATCGACGTCATGGGCGCCCACATGGCGGATGTGCTCACAGCCGCGGCCAAACACCGCGGCGCCGCCTTCGTCGAGATCTTCCAGAACTGCGTCATCTTCAACGACAACACCTGGGAGCCATACAGCGAACGGCAAGTGCGCGACGACAACAACCTCTATCTCGAAAACGGCAAACCGATGCTCTTCGGCAAAAACAGCGATCGCGGCATCGTCATGGGCAAGACCGGGCTGGAGGTCGTCAGCCTGGGCGACCGCTACACCGTCGAGGATCTGACCATCCACGACACCTCGTCGGTCAGCCTGGCCTGGATGCTCAGCCGGCTGGAATACCCCATGCCCATCGGCGTCATCCTCGATGTCGCCAAACCCGTCTTTGGCGATGCCCTCTGGGGCCAGGTGGAACGGGCCAAAGCCGTCCGCGGCCAAGGCGATCTGCACAAGCTCTTCACCGCCTCGGATACCTGGGTGGTGGAAGACCGGCAGGATGGCAGCAACGGCCACCATCAGGCGCGCGTCATCGGCGGCATGGACGCCAGCCTGGATGAAGAATATGTCGACCGCTTGTGGGATGGTGAAGGCCGCGGGAATGAATTGGAAGAGCGGCTGGCCGGGATGACCCTGGACGACATGCATCCTCGCGCCCCCATCCTGGTGGAGACCTCCGCCCGACTCGACCACGCCATCAGCCTGATGCAACAACACAACATCGGCTGCCTGCTCGTAACCAGCGCCGACCGCCACATCGCCGGCATCCTGACCGAGGGCGATGTGCTCAGCCGCATTGCCGGGCAAGTGCGCGACCTCCATAGCGTCACCGTGGGCGAATACATGACCCACCGCCCCACCCTGCTGGCTATGGACACACCGCTGGTCGAGGCCCTGCACCTGATGTCCACCCACGGCTTCCGCCATCTCCCGATCGTCGATGTCAATCATCTGCCGGTAGGCGTCATCTCGGTGCGCGACGTGGTGCATTTCCTCTCGGCACAGATGTAAACACCGGCTTCGTTGCACCTCCTAAAGCACGACCCTCCACCGTTCCGGCGGTGGAGGGTTTCTATTGCCCTCCATGATCAGAGCCTTCACCCGCCCCGCCGGCCTTGGCCTCATGGCCGATCCTGACCTGCGGCGCAATATCAACCACCTCTACGCCGACATCGGCGGCTTTGGCGTGCTGGCGGGCAGCGCCGTCGCCTTCATCTCCATCTATCTCACGCGCCTGGGGGCCAACAACAGCGCCATCGGTTGGCTGACGGCCGGCCCGGCCCTGATGAACCTGTTATTCGCCCTGCCCATCGGCCAATGGATTGCCGGCAAGCGGCTGGCCTCGCTCGTGTTCTGGGCCTCGCTCGGCCAGCGTTCGCTCTACCTCCTGCTGGCGCCGATGCCGCTGCTCCTCCCGCCCGCCGTTCAGATCCCGGCCATCCTGCTGTTGGTGCTGCTGACGGCCATCCCCGGCGCGGCCCTGGCCATTGGCTTCAACGCCCTCTTTGCCGAGGCTGTGCCGCAGGAATGGCGGGGCGAGGTGGCGGGGAGGCGCAACGCCATCATCGCCCTGACCATGCTGGCCAGCACCCTGGTCTGCGGGCAGATCCTGCGCCTGCTGCCGGCCGATGTCGGCTACGCCCTGGTTTTCGGCATCGGCGCCGTGGGCGGGGCGTTCAGCTCCTACCACCTCCGGCGCATCCATCTGGCCGTCCCCATCCCCACCCGCCCCCTCAAAGGCGAACCCCTCGACGACGGTGGGCAATCGGGCCGGCTGCTGGCGGCGGACGCGCCGCTGCGTCGCACCTACCCCATCCGCCTGTTGACCCGCCTGCGTCTGGGCAATGGCCGGGCCATGCTGGCGCCTCTGCGCACGGCTTTTGCCCCCTTCCTGTTTTCGCTGTTCTTCTTCCATTTCGCCCAGTACGTCCCCCTGCCCCTTTTCCCCATCTTCTGGGTGCGCGAGGTGGGGTTGGATGACGCCGCCATCAGCCTGATCAACGCCATCTTCTACATCGTCATGTTCCTGTCCTCGCTCCGGCTTGGCTCGCTCACCCGGCGTTTCGGCAACTATCGGCTGATGTTCGTGGGGGCCATGCTGCTTTCCTCCTACCCCCTGCTCACCGGGCTGAGCCAGAATCTGCCCATGCTGCTGGCGGCGGCGGTGGCGGGCGGTGGGGTCTGGGCCGTCTTGGGTGGGGCTTTGTCCAACCGGATATTGGAACGCATCCCCAGCAATGACCGCCCACCCTACCTGGCCCTCTACAACCTGGCCCTCAGCGCTGCCATGCTCACCGGCTCCATGATCGGGGCCAGCCTTGCCGACATCATCGGCCTGCGCGAGACCCTCTTCGTTGCCTTTGGCCTGCGTCTACTGGCCGGGCTTCTGTTCTGGCGGCTGGGGCGATAGACGCGCCTCACGCCCATCCAGCCACGCCGCCATCACTGCCAGCGCCTGCGCCAACGAGCCGAGCACGTGGGTGGCAGCCAGACGGCCGGCCTCGGTGGGCGGCTTGAGGTCGGGGATGAGCATCACCCGCATCCCGGCGGCGGCGGCGGCCTGCACCCCGGCCTCCGAATCCTCCAGGGCCACACAAGCGGTCGGGTTCACGCCCAACCGCCGGGCAGCCTCCAGATAGATGTCGGGAGCCGGTTTGCTGCCTTCGATCTGGTCGCCGGTGACGATGCAATCGAAACGATCGCGAATCCCCGCCGCCGCCAGGGTGAAGTCGGTGTAGGCGGCATCGCTGGAGGTGGCGACGGCATAGGGGAGGCGATGCCAGTCGAGGAAGGCGAGCAGATCGAGCAGGCCCGGCTTGAGCGGAATGCCATCCCGCTCGACCTCCTCTCGCCACAGTTGCTGCCAAAGCTGGCGAAACTCAGCCAGCGGAAAGTCCTGACCAAAACGCCCGCTCAGCGCCGCCTCGCAGCTTTCGACCGTGCGGCCAACGCAGGTGTGCAGATAGAAGGCGTCGTCGTAGTCATAGCCCAGGGCGCGACCGGCCCGCGTCCAGGCGCGCTGGTAGATGATCTCGGTGTCCAGCATCAGGCCGTCCATGTCGAAGACGACGGCGGCGGGGGGGGACATGTGGTGTTCCGGGTTCCGGGTTCCGGGTTCCGTGGTGCGTGTTGTGTGTTCCGTGGTGCGTGGTGCGTGGTGCGTGGTGCGTGGTGCGTGGTGCGTGGTGCGTGGTGCGTGGCCTCAGGTGGCGGGGTGAAAAGAAAGGCCCGGTTGCGTGACCGGGCCAGTCTGACAAGCTCTCCGCGTCAATCCGCGTTCATCCGCATAGCCATCCCCTACAGCCGGGTGACATAGGCGCCGGTTTCGGTGTTCACACGAATGCGGTCGCCGGCCTCGACGAACAGCGGCACCTGCACGCGCAGACCGGTCTGGGTGGTGCACATCTTGCCGGGGCTGTTGGCGGTGTCGCCGGCGTAGCCCGGTTCGGCCTGGACGACATCGAAATCGACGGTGGTGGGCAGGTCGATGTTGATCGGTTCGCTGTTATAGGTCTCAAGCTCGATGGACATGCCGTCGATGAGATAGTTGACGGCGTCGCCCAACTGCCCGCCCTTGAGCATCGTCTGCTCGAAGGTCTCGTTATCCATGAAATAGTAGAACTGCTCATCATGGTACAGGTATTGCACCGTGGCATGGTCGAGCCGCACATCCTGCACACGGTTGCCGCTGGGGAAGGTCTTCTCCACCGTCGAGCCGCTGCGGAGATTGCGCGACTTGACGCGCACCGTGGCATTGCCGCGGCCCATCTTGCGGTGCTCGTATTCGAGCACGCGGTAAATATCGCCATCGAGTTCGAAAATGACGCCTTTGCGGAGGTCTTCAACGCCGATCATGAGAAAAAATGCTCCTTGCAGAAAATGAGCCGCGTCCTTTGCGGCGCGGCCAGATTTATTGTAAGGGAACGAACAGGAATCACAAAAATCTGGCAGGGCTACTCATCTGCCTGCACAGCGGCCCGACTTCGCTTCACCTCACTCCGCCGGCGCTTTGCCGCCAGCCGCCGGGCGCGCTCGGCCGCGGCGACGCGGGTGGGACGCCGGGGGTGCGGGGGATGCAGGGCGGCGGCCAGCAAGAGCGCCAACCGTTCGGTCACGGCCTGGCGGTTGCGCTCCTGGCTGCGCGTCCCGCCCGCAACCAGATGCAGGACGCCCTCGCCATCGATCCGCCGGGCCAGCGCCGTCGTGATCAGGGCGCGCTGTTCCTCGCTCAGGCTGGGCGAGTTGCGCACATCCCACACCAGCTCCACCTGCGTTTCGCTTTTGTTGACATGCTGACCCCCCGGCCCGCCGCTGTGCGAATAGCGGTAGCCGATCTCGCGGCGCGGAAGCGTCAATTGGCCATCGATCACAAGCGTGTTTTCGTCCATCGCCCGCCTATGATAACATGACGCCCCCCAAATCCCCGCCGAGAAAGACCGATGCCCACCACTCACCGACTCGCCCGCGTCCATGAATCTGTCATTCGCGAGATGACGCGGCTGGCCCTCGCCCACGACGCCATCAACCTCAGCCAGGGCTATCCCGATTTCGACACACCGCCCGCACTGGTGGAGGCGGCCGTGGCAGCCATGCGCGACGGCGCCAACCAGTACACCATCACCTGGGGCCACCCCAGCTTGCGCGCCCGGCTGGCCGAGATGTACACCCACCGCCTGGGCTGGCAGGTGGACCCCGACCGGCATGTGGTCGTCACCTGCGGTGTGACCGAGGCCATCGCCGCCACTGTCTTCGCCCTGCTGGAACCTGGCGACCAGATCATCCTGCTCGACCCCTCGCACGAGATGCTGCGTCCGGTTTCCGTTTTTGCCGGCGCCGAACCCGTATCCGTCGTCCTGGAAGCGCCCGACTACCGGCTCGACCCCGAGCGCCTGGCCGCAGCCGTGACCCCGGCCACCCGCGCCCTCCTCCTCAACACACCCCACAACCCCACCGGGCGCGTCTTCGACGCCGACGAAATGGCCGCCGTCGTCCAGGTCGTGACCGAGAACGACCTGGTCTTGATCACCGACGAAATCTACGACCGCATCCTCTACGACGGCCGCCAACACGCCTGCCCCGGCAGCCTGGAGGCCCTCCGCGACCGCACCGTCACCATCGGCGGGCTGAGCAAAACCTTCGCCATCACCGGCTGGCGGCTGGGCTATGCTATCGCCCCCACCGCCCTGGCGGCATCCGTCCGTCCCGCCCATGATTTCATGACCATCTGCGCGCCCACCCCCCTCCAGGTTGCCGCCGTCACCGCCCTCGACTTCCCCGCTGCCTACTACCAACAGATGACGGAAGGCTATCACGAGCGCCGGTCACTTATGACCACCACCCTCGCCGAACTGGGCTTTGGCGTCCAACTGCCCGAAGGCGCCTACTACCTCCTGGCCGACTACAGCCGCCTGCCCATCCCCCAGGCCGAATGGGATTCCACCCGTTTCGCCCGCTGGCTGACGACCGATGTGGGGGTGGCGGTGGTGCCGGGGACGACCTTCTACGGACTCCCCGGCTACGGCGAACACAGCGTCCGCTTTGCCTTCCCCAAGCGTCTGGAAACCCTGCGCGAGGCCGGGAGGAGGTTGGAGAGAGCGATCAGGTAGGAAGGGGGAGGGTCGCAGGTGGCAGGTCGCAGGTGGCAGGGGGCAAGTCGCAAGTCGCAAGGGGCAGAGCATGTCCCTTCGCTCCGTTCAGGGCAGGCTCCGAGTGAAGCAAAGGATCGCAACTGCCAGGATGGCGGCTCAGCCGTTGATTGTTGATTGTTGATTGTTGATTGTTGACTGTTGATTGTTGACTGTTGATTGTTGACTGTTGATTGTTGACTGTTCTCCCCCTCTCCCCCTCCCTGCGTCCCTCCCTCCCCCCTCACCCCATATTCTTTCCCCCATCCACATGCCAGGCCATGCCCGTCACATAGCTGGCGGCGTCGGAAGCCAGCCAGAGGCAGAGGGCGGCGACTTCTTCGGCCTCACCCAAGCGGCCCAGGGGGATTTCCGCCCGCCAACGGGCCATCTGGGCCTCGTCCTGGCGCAGGTGCTCGGTCATGGGGGTGACGATGACGCCGGGGCAGATGGCGTTCACCCGGATGTTGTGGGCGGCGAACTCGCGCGCCGCCTCTTTTGTAAAGCCCACCTGCCCGGCTTTGCTGGCGGCGTAGGCCGAGCGCAAATACAACGGCTGCGACTTGCCGGCGATGGAGGCCAGGTTGAGGATGACGCCGCCGCCTTGCGCCCGCATCCGCCGCGCCGCCTGTTGTGTGCACAGAAACGTTCCGGTCAGGTTCACATCCAGCGTCCGCTGCCAGTCGGCCAGGGGGTGATCGAAGATGGAGCTGACCGGCTCGATGCCAGCGTTGTTGACCAGCACATCCACCCGGCCCCACGCCCGGTCGATGGCCTCGAACATCGCCGCCACAGCCTCCGGGCTGGCGACATCGGCGGGGAGAGCGATGGCCCCGCCCGCCGCCAGTTCTCCAACCACGCGCCCGGCAGCATCCGCATCGATGTCGTTCACTGCCACCCGCGCCCCGGCCTGGGCGAAGGCGAAGGCGATGGCCCGGCCAATCCCACGTCCGGCGCCGGTGATGCAGACGACGCGCTGGTTGAAGTCGTAGGTGGGGGGCATGGGAGACGCAGGGAGGGGGAGAGGGAGGGACGCAGGGAGGGGGAGACGCAGGGAGGGGAGGGGTTAGTGGGTGAGGGGGCGCCAGTGGGCGGGGTCGTGTTCGTGCAGCCATTGCTCGGCGGTCGCGGCCAGCAGGGCGGCGCCGATGGGGAGGGCGGTCTCGTCCAGATCGAAGGTGGGGGTGTGGAGGGGCCGGATCTCGCCCCAGGCAGGGTTGGCTGCGCCCAGGCGCAGGAAAGTCCCCCGCGTCTGTTCCTGATACCAGGCGAAATCCTCGCCCCCGGTGCTTTTCGGGCCTTCGACCAGATTCTCGACGCCGACGATCTGGCGAGCGACGCGGCTGACGAAGCCGGTGAGCAGGCCGTCGTTGATCACCGGCGGGCTGCCGCGCAGATAGCGCAGCCGGTAGTCGCCGCCCAGGGTGCGGGCAATGCCGGCCACCCGGTGCAACTCGGCCTCCAGCAGGTCGCGGACGGCCGGCTCGAAGGTGCGCACGGTGCCGACGAGCAGGACATGGTCGCAGACCACATTCTCTCTCGTCCCGCCCTGGATGACGCCGAAGCTGACGACGCCCTCTTTGACGGCCGGAATCCGCCGCGAAACGAGGGTTTGGGCGGCGGTGATGACCTGAGCGGCGAGGACGATGGCATCGACGCCCTGGTAGGCGTGGGCGCCGTGCGCCGCTTTGCCCAGGATTTCGAGGTCGAAGCGGTCGGCCGCAGCCATGACCGGGCCAGGGCGCAGCCCGATCTGGCCGACGGGCAGGGTTGGATCGACGTGCAGACCGACGATGGCGTCCACATCGGCGATCACGCCCTCCTCGATCATCTGTTTGGCCCCGCTGCCGCCCTCGGTGGGGATGACCTCCTCCGCCGGCTGGAAGATGAGCTTGACCCGGCCCGGTAGTTCGGCCTCGCGCGCCTTCAGCAGCCGGGCCGCGCCCAAGAGCATGGCCGTGTGGCCGTCGTGCCCGCAGGCGTGCATCAGCCCCGGCCGCTCGGATTTGTGGGGCAGGTCGTTTTCTTCGTGGATGGGCAAGGCGTCCATATCAGCGCGCAGGGCGATGGTGGGGCCATCGCCGGCGCCGATCCAGCCGACGACGCCGGTGCGGGCGACCTCGGTCTCGTAGGGGATGCCCCATTCGTGTAGCTTTTGGGCGACGAGGGCGGCGGTGCGGTGCTCCTCGAAGGCCAGTTCTGGCCACTGGTGCAGGGTGCGACGAAGCTGGATGAGTTCAGGGGCGAGGGTGTGGGCGGCGGAGAGGTGGGGGGTCATGGGGGAGATTGGGGATTGGAGATTGGAGATTGGGGGCTCGCAGAAAATGGGGGGGCCGAGAAGTGGTTCAGGGAGGACGGGCCGGGCTGAGTCGCGGGGTTTGGCGATGACTTCGTCGGTGGCGCTGACCTACATCCCCCACACCGTGATCGTTTGGTCGTTGTGCTGCGCCGACTGCACCCAAATGCGTTCGTCCCAGTCGCGATCGGGACGGCGGTCGAAGACCACCAGATGCGCTTCATCGGCGCCGCCGCGGTCGGCGTATTCCCAGGTCTGCGCCAGCCCTTCAGCCAAAGTCGCCGCCAGCGAACGCCGCAGCACCTTCAACTCGATCACGGCCCGTTGCACCGGCGGCTGCCCCCCTCCGACCGGCCAAATGACCAATAAGTCCGTCCGTCCTCTCCCCAGGCCGTACTCGCGTTCGACCCGGCCACCGCCGTTGATGATGCGCTGCAAGAACGCCTGCATGAGAAGCTGCGGCCCGGCCTCTTTGTAGTCGAATCGCTCCAACCAGATCTCGGAGTTTTCGCGGAAGAACTGCTGAAAGGCCGTCAGCAGCTTCGGCAAATCCAGCCGGCCGTTGGCATCGATGTACCACGCCGGCTGCTGTGCAATGGTCAGCTGCGCGCTGAAAGTCAGCTCGCGGGGAATCACCTCCTGGTAGATGCGGTTGGCGATGGCAAGCTGTCCTTCAGTTTTGATCAGGCCCAAGTCGCGTACGTAGGTGATGTCGTCGGTTGGGATTGTATCTGCTTGCTGATCACCACCCAGGATCGCCTCCAGGGTGCGCCGCACGCGCGGCTCCTTCAGTTTATCGGCCAACTGATCGATATGGGTCACGCGATCAACGATCAACTGCTCTTTGGCGGCAAGGATTTGTTCTTCGGTGATTGGTTGGCTGCGGTCGCGCCCGGCTTTCGAGTCGAAACAGGCTGTGTAGGCAAGCGCATTCACCAGCCAGGGCTGCCCAGCCGTCAACTCCCACACGGCGTCGAGCGCCTCGCGCGTGAAGACCTGGCCGGTCTCCTGCGTGTGCTCCCACAGCAATGCCCCGGTCTCCTCGCGGCTGAAATCGCCCAGCCGTAGCGACTTGGCCTTGATGTTGAAGGCGCTGCCGCCGGTGATGGCCGTCTTCTCGTTGCTGGATTGAATGCGATAGTCCTGCAAATCGCGCACGCCGCAGAGGATCACCGTTTGCGGGAAGAGGTCGGGGCGTTTGGGATAGCCGGCGCGCAACTGGCGCAGCAAGGCGATGAGGGTGTCGCCCACCAGCGCATCCACTTCATCCAACAGCAACACCGTCGGCAAGGGCGCCTTCTCGCACCAGCGCGTCAAGAATTCCTCAACACTGGTGCCGCCGGTTGAAGTGGCCAGCACCTCTCTTGCCAGCGTCGTCGCGCCGGCGTCGCCGATCTGGTCGCGTGCGCTACGCGAGATCTGCTCGACGACCGTGGCCATGCCCTTGTCCACATTCTCGCGATATGCCTGCGCCACCTCGATGTTGGCATAGACCGCGCGATAGCGCCCTTCCTGGTTCAGATAAGCGGCCAGCGCCAACAAGCACGAGGTCTTGCCGGTCTGGCGTGGGGCATGAAGCAAGAAGTATTTCTGCTGTTCGATCAACTGCAGCACGTCGTTGAGATCAAAACGCTGCAATGGCGGCAGACAGTAATGGCGGGTGCAGTTCACCGGCCCTTCGGTGTTGA
This sequence comes from Caldilineales bacterium, assembly GCA_019695115.1. Lineage (GTDB taxonomy): Bacteria > Chloroflexota > Anaerolineae > J102 > J102 > SSF26. The sequence continues at coordinate 48,920 of JAIBAP010000014.1, forward strand.
AGAATCGCATGGTCGTTTCTTGGTGCATGAACCGTTCAGAGTAGCCATATTATACCATGCTCTTGTCGGCGTCCGGCGTGATACATGGTCTCAGCCGGGGCATCGATGGTTGGATTTGCTATGGAAAGCTGATGCACGCGGTCTACAGAGAAAGCAGCCCGAACAATTCTTCGCGCTGGCTTTCGTCCCCCAGAACAGCTTCAGCCGTAAACCACCGATCGATGATCGCTTGATTGATCTCGAGATCGTGCAGCGCCTGTGGCGTCAGTGATGCCTCGGCCAGGACTAGGATGGTTTCTGCCAGATCGTAATACTCTTGCGCAGCGCCTGACGACCAAATTTCCCCATTTGCTGGCTGCTGTTGCCCTTGCGCTGCGGCAGGACGTAGATCTTCTGCGGCAGGAAGCCCATCTGTTCGGCCAGGTTTGTGCTCAGCGCGTCCACGGGGATGATCTCGCCCGCATAGCGAACGTTGTCATTGACAAAGGCGACGCAAGCCCCGCGCCGGCAAAGGCGGTGCAATTCGGCAAAGACAAAGGCCAGCTCGGTGAAATACTGGTCGATCATCGTCAGGACGCCGCGATTGTTGATCTCACCCCGTCGATTGCGGTTTATCAGGGCGGCGTTGACTTCGGCCAGCGCCGCATTCGCCTGCACGATGGCCTGGATGCAGCGAAAGCGCTCGCCCTGCCCAAGTTGCTCATAGTGCGCGGCCAGCTTGTCCAGCTTGGGCTTGTTCTCGACCGTGCAAGAGAGCAAGCTCTGGCGCAGGTCGAAGATGCCGGCGTCCACCCCCAGGAAGGCCAGTTCCAGCGCATAGGTGCGGGTGTAGTCGTAGCGGTTGGCATAGGGCGGCGAGGTGATCACCCCGGCAAAATGGCCTTCCGCCAGTTGCGGCAGGACGAACAGGGCGTTGCCGGCGATCAGTTCCTGGCGGCTGGGCGACGGCGGATCGACCTGCAACCGGCTCACATCGTGGATGATCCTGGTCAGCGCCTCCAGAAGACCCTGCTTGACGGTTGGCAGTGGCCCTTTGTGGATGGCCGTAGAGGGCGTGTTGCCGTTGGCCGAGCGGCGCTCGGCGTTGCGGCGGACTTTGGCAGCGCGCTCGTCCCAGCGCAAATACTGGCCGTCCTTGCGCGTATAGCTCACGCTCTCCAACAGGCTCATCAGCAGCATCCTGGCAAGCACCCTGGCATCTTCGCTCAGATCCAGGCGCTCGAACCAGCGCCTGTAATTCATAATCTCGCGCTCGGTTTCCTCTGGAAAGGCGCTCTCGGTGATAGCCAGATGCGGGAAAGGCTCGCCGGCCTCGGGCGGCTCACTGGTCTCGATCAGGGTGCGCAGGCGGCGCAGTTCATCCAGATCGTAAGCGAAGACGCGCGCTTTGGCTTCCCAGGCCAGATGACAGTGCGGCAGTAGCTCGACGCCGGTGGCATCGACGCCGAGCATCTTCGCCTCCAAAAGCGTCGTGCAGGAGCCGGCAAAGGGATCGAGGACGGCGTCGCCCGGCCCCACGCCCAATTCCACCAACAGCAGTTCCACCAGATCGGCCGAGAAACCCTCGCGGTACTTCATCCAGCCGTGCAGGGCCTCGGTTTTGTTGGCCTGGAAGCTGACGAGCTTGCGGTTGAACCGATCTGTTTCCTCGAATAGAGCGGTGTAGCGCGCCTCCAATGCCTGCCGCTCTTTGTCCGGGCAAACGCCGCCATGCGAGAAGGCGCTATGGGCGATGTTCTCGCGGCTGGTCGTGGCTTCAGAGAAGAGGGCGAGTTGCTGCATCGTGGGGAGGGCAAAGCACGATCAGCCGGGCAACAACCCCGCGCTCGCCTCGATCACCGGCAGGTTTTCATCGGCGAAGCGGGGCTGGAAGCGACGGATGGCCTCGGAGAGGGCGGCGATGGGGAAGAGGTCGAGGGCGCGCAGGGCGGCGGCGGTGACGATGAGCGACTTATTGGTGCGGGTGATGCGAACACCGCCTGCCTGCGGGGCGACGATGACCTTGCGGGCGTTGGTGGGCACGTTGGCGAATTCGTCGGTCGTGATCAGGACATCATCCGGGGTCATGGCCTTCAGATGATGGCGCACCTTGCCCAGACCGTCCTCTGAGAGCAGGATCAGGGCGTCGGGCTTGTCGATGCCGGTGTAGCGGATCTCCTCCGGGCTGAAGATGATCTCGCTGACGCTGTGACCGGATTTGACTGTGGTCGGGTAATCGTCGGCCTGCGTCACCCACAGGCCCGACAGCACGCCCGCATAGCCCACCGCCTGCGCCGCCGAGCGCACCTTTGCGCCTGCCGACCCGGCCATCACCAGATGGAATTTGTGGTCGAGCCTGGGGCTGAAGACCGGCTCGATCCCGCGCACGGGCAGCGTCGCCTGCCCGAACGTCTTCTGACCCTGGTTGCGCATGGCTTTGGCGTATTCCTTCACCTCCAACTGCTGGACCAGCCCCGCCTCCATGCCGATGGCGCCCATCGTCCCCATCATCTCCTTGCGCCCGAAGTCATTGTTGACGACGAAATAGGCCGTGCACAGCTCCCAAATATCCATCAAAGCGAAGCCGTCGTAGCTGATGGCCTCGGCGATACGGTCGGGCAGGTCTTTGTCGAAGGATGTCCCGCGGTAGACATTGCCGCCGCCGTTTACCGCCACCGAGGCGCAGATGTCCAGCGGGCTTTCTAGATTGCCGGCGCGGGTGCTGGCCGTGATCATCCCGGCGGGCGTCGTCACCGAATGCTCGCCGCCGGTCATGCCGAAGTTGAAGTTGTTGAAGACCAGCACGGTGACGCCGATATTGCGGCGGGCGGCGTTGATCAGATGCGTGCCGCCGATGCCGGTGCCGCCATCGCCCATCATGACGATGACCTTGAGCTCGGGATTGGCCAGTTTGATGCCGGTGGCATAGGCCACACTGCGGCCGTGCAGCCCATGAAAGGCATTGGCCACGAAATACTGGTCGCTCAGACCCACGCAGCCGATGTCCGTGACCAGCACCGTTTGCCGGGGGTCGAGCTGCAGCTGGGTCAGGGCGGCGTTGATCTGGTCGAGGATGAGCGTATGCCCACAGCCGGGGCAGAAGGGATAAGACCGCTCGTTCCGATAGGTTTCGATTGGTTTCAGCGCGAGTTCGTTTGCAATTGCCATAGTTCCTCCGGGGAAATGGAGATTGGTTATTGGAGATTGGTTATTGGAGATTGGTTATTGGAGATTGGTTATTAGAGATTGGTTATTGGAGATTGGTTATTTCGCAATCTCTAATCTCTAATCTCCAATCTCTACTAGCCAATAACCTCCAAAAACTGCTCCGGCGTGATCAAATTCCCATCCACGCGCTGGATCGAGACGATGTCGGGCGGGGCGAGGCGGTGGAGGGCGGCGTGGCGGTAGAGCAGCAGTTCGATCTCGCGCCCATACTGGCCGTGGTTCAACTCGCCGATGACGATGCGGCTGTGCCCCGCCGCCGCCTGCATGATCAGATTTTCTGGCACCGGCCAGAGGGTGTGCAGGGTCAGGTCGCTGACGGGATGGCCGGCGCTGCGGCTGCGGTCGGCGGCCTCGCGCATGGCCCGCGCCGTGGTGCCGTAGGCAATGAACAGCGTCTTTGCTTCGGGATGGCGGTTGAGCAGCCCGAATTCCATCTCTGCCCGATGCTGGTCGATCTTCGCCCGCAGATGCTCGTTCAAGCGCCCCACTTTGACCGGGTCTTTGGTCAGGATGCCGTGTTCGTCGTGGCTGGAGCCGGTGTAACGGGTGATGTGCGGGCCGCCGTAGGGACTGGTGGGAGGCGTGGCATCGAGCGGCTCGAAAGCGTAGGGCAGGTAGGTTTCTTCGGGGCGGAGGCGCGGGTCGGGCTGGCCGGTGGCGGCGTCGATGCGGGCGCCAGAGCCGTTGCCGCCGGTCGGGCCGGTAGGAACGGTGGGGCGCTGGCCGACGGGCGCATCCACATAGTCGGCGACATCCACCGTGGACATCGACATGATCAGTTCTTTGTCGGGCAGGAGGAAAACGGGCGTGCGGAAGCGTTCGGCCAGGTCGAAGGCCGTCTGCACCAGGGTGTAGCATTCGGGCACCGACGAGGGGGCGAGGGCGATGATGGGATAGCCGCCGCTCGTCCCCCAGCGCACGAACTGCACATCGCCCTGGGCCACGGTGGTGGCCCCGCCGGTGGCGGGCCCCATGCGCATGACATCGACGATGACCAGGGGCGTCTCGCCCATGATGGCCAGACCGATGTTTTCGGAATAGAGCGAGATGCCGGGGCCGGCGGTGGCGGTAAGGGGGCGGGCGCCGGTCATGGCGGCGCCGATGCACATGCTGAGGGCGCTGATCTCGTCCTCGGCCTGGATGCCAACCCCGCCCACTTTGGGTAGCTCGCGCAGCATGTGCAGGAGGATGGGAGTCGCCGGGCTGATGGGATAGCCGGCGAAGAAGTTGCAGCCGGCGCGCAGGGCGCCGCGGGCGATGGCGGTGGCGCCGTCGACATATTCACGAGGCATGTGAGAAGACTGCTCCGTTGCAGAGAATCAACCGCCTGGCCGCAGGGCCTCGATGAGTCCGAAGCCGCACGGCCAGGCAGGTGGATGGGTGTGGGAATGAGGGGACGATCATGATGGTTCGTATGCCGCCCCATACGCTTTCTACGATGTACTATAGATGGCTAGCCAAAGAAATGATACTCGGTCCTGAAACGTGATGCGTGATGCGTGAAAATCGCCGACGTTTTCTCACGTTTCACGGTTTACGACCTTCATAACAAATCAACCTAGCGGTCAATAGATCGACGTCTCTTCTTCTGGTTCGACGACATCGATCCCGGCGTCGCGCAGCAACTGAGCGCGACGGCTATGGATGGAGGCGACAGCGAGGATGATGCGCGTGGGTTCGACCCCAGTTTTTGCCGTGTACAGCTTGCGTTTGCGCTTGAGGCGCTCCAACATATCACTGCCGGCGCTGGCTGCGATTTCGACCAGAATGTGTTGCCCGTCGCAGATGACGATATCGAACTGTTCGCCATCGAGCACCCGGCTTTGCACCTGGACGCCGAACGACTTTCCCAGCAATTCCTGGATCGTCTGTCGAAACAGGCTTTCGTTACGGATGCCCCAGCGCGACCCGAGCCGGTCGATGGCCTTGTGCAAGTCCGCAAATCCAGCTTCCATGCGCGACTCTAACTTATCGAAGCGTTGATCGACTTGCTCGAACCGCCGATCGATTTGCTCGAAGCGTTGATCGACCTGCTCGAACCGCCGATCGACTTGCTCGAACCGCTGGTCGATTTGATCGAAGCGATCCTTTGTCTCGACGCGAAACTCCTGCAGTTCGGCGCGGAGTTCGGCGACCTCTTCTTTGCGGGCAAACGCCTTCAGAAAGGCCAGATAAAGACGCGGCTCCAGCTGCGGATACGCATCGAGAAGGCTTGGAAGTTGATACTCGAACAGTTCTATGACTTCTTCGTTGGTTAGGTGCGGCATACGCACCTCCTGTCGGTCGATAGATAAGTCGATCACGGCGTCCATGATGTAGATCATACCCCAAGTTCCGACTTCTGACTAGAATGAAGCTATCCATTCCTCACCTGACGCAGGACGATAGCGTTTCGTCCTTCGTCTGTCGTCCATCGTCTATCGGAGGCCCCCCATGAAAGAGAACCACGCCGCCAACGGCGAAATCCGCCTGGAACTCACCCCCGACGAGCAGGAAATGGTCGGGCTATTGCAGGAGGAGATGGGGCTTCCCGACGAGGAAGCCGTGATGAAGCTGCTGGTGCGGCAGGCCGTTCAGCGCGTGGCCATCACCTGCCCTAGCTGCGGGCACTACGCCCGGCTGAGCGAGGAAGACCAGGCCGAGTGCCGCTCCTGTCTCTCGGTCATCACCCTGAGCGAAGGCATTTGGGAGGCCAGCCGTCCGGCCCCAGCCTGATCCTGCAACCGCGGTAAACGCAAGGCGCTGCTGGCTTCGCCCCTCACTCCCGCTTCTTCCCCACCACCTGGGCGATGGTGATGATCGTGATCGCCGTCCACAGGATCGACCAAAGGGCCACCAACATCCCCAGCGCACCCAACAGCGTCTCATTGTTGATGGGGTGGTAGGTAACCCCCTCGCGGGTGACGTGCAGATAGCCGCGCGGCGAAGCGATCCCACCGGCGCCGCCCCCGCCCCCGCTTCCCTTGTCCTCGTCCTGCGCCTCGCCAAAACCATAGCCGAAGCCATAACTCAGGCTGGCCACGGGGACGATGGTCGTGTAGCCTTCGGTCGTCGGTTGGCCGAAAACGCTATCGACGGTGAGTTTCTCCAGCATGTGCTCGATGGGGTCGAACGACTTTTCGACAAGATTCTCCATGATCGGTCTCTCATGAGGGGTGAGGTGTGATGCGCGTGGCGTTCGGAAGGGTCCCGCTCAGGTGCGAAACGGCGCATGTTATACGCCGCGGCGCCGTCCCCACCAGCGCGCCAGCAAGATCATCACCGCTGATACAGCAGCAATGGCCCCGGCCCCGGTGAGCATCCCGCGCACAGCCTGGGCCGTCGTGTTCGTCAGGGGGACGGTCGATTCGGCGCCATCCGGGGCGGTGATGCGCACCTCGGTCGGGATCAGGCGCACGAACGCGCCCAGGCCCCCGCCGCCGGGCGCGCCCCACTCCCATCCCTGCAACCGGGCGGCTGGCGTGAGCGAGAAACCCTGGACGGAGGTGGGCCGGCCGGTGAGGGTGCGGTCGAGCGGGAGGGCGGTGGGGTCAGGCATGGGGCACTTTGCGCCAAGTGTAGTGCAGATGAAGGCTACGGGCAAAGGCGGGCCGGGCCGGATAGAACAAGCCCCGCCCGCTGCCGTTCGCTACCGGGCCTGCGGCAGGGCGAAGTAGAAGACCGAACCTTTTCCCGGCTCGCTTTGCAGCCAGACCTCGCCGCCGTGGGCTTCGACGATGGCTTTGACCAGGAACAAACCCAACCCAACCCCCGGTGTACTCCGGCGCAGGCTGGAATCGCCGCGGTAGAAACGCTCGAACACGCTTTCCTGCTCCTCCGCCGGGATGCCGATGCCCGTATCGGCCACATAGCTGATCACCCGGCCATCCTCGCTCCATCCCCCCACCCGGATCAGGCCGCCGCCGGGCGAATACTTGATCGCATTGCTGAGCAGATTGTCATACACCTGGCGGAGGCGCCGGTCTTCGGCCCACACCCAGGGCAGGTCGGGCGGGAAATCTAGCTCGAAACGATGGCGGTCGGTTTGGGTGCGAAAACGCTCGATGGCGACGCCGGCCACCCGCGCCAGGTTCACCTCAGCGACTTCCAGCTTGAGGGCGCCGGCCTGGATGCGCGAGGCATCGAGCAGGTTGTTGATCAGATCGTTGAGCCGGTTGCTTTCTTCTTCGATGATGCGCCCGCTCTCGCGCACCATCTCCGGCTCCAGCGGGGCATCGTCGCGGGTCAGGGTGCTGGCATAGCCCTTGATCAGGCTGACGGGCGTCTTCAGCTCGTGCGAGATCACCGAAATGAAGGTGGATTTCAGTTCCTCGGCCTCGCGAAAGCGGGTGATGTCGTTGAGGGTGGCGATAATGTTGAGCAGGTTGCCGTTGCGGTCGAAAATCGGCGAGTAGGTGATCCCGACCGTGATCCGTTTTCGACCCGGCCGCACGATGTCACCCTCGCCATACCACAGGCCGGTGGGCGGCGGCAAGACCTCGTCGCTCAGGCAGAGGTGGTCGCCAGTGGCGTTTTGCAGGCGCAGGATTTCGGCGCAGGTCTTGCCCCTGGCCTCGTCTGGGGCGAGATCGACCAGCCGGGACAAGGCGCGGTTGATCACCGTCACCCGCAGGTCGGGATCGAGCATCATCACGCCGTTGGGGCTATTTTCGATGATCGTCTCCACGCGCGCCTTTTCCTGCCGCAACTGGTCGACCTGGCGGGCGTTGCGCACGGCAATGGCGGCCTGGTCGGCAAAATCGCGCAACAGGGAACGGTCGCCAGCGGTAAAAGCAGCGGAGCCGGTGCGGAAAAGGAAGATGCCGCCCAGGATGCGCTCGCCCTCCACCACCAGCGGCAAGGCTACCACCTGCTCCAGGGGCCGTTGTGATGCTTCGGCAATGAGGCTGAGTTGTCGTCGCAACTCGGTCTCATTCCAGAAACCCTGTTCGGGGCTTTTTTGGGCCAGATAGGGCGCCAGGGCGTTGAACACCTGCGAGGGCAGGCCGTAGCCGGTGGTCAGGCGCAAGGCCCCGGCGGGCGTGGCCAGGGCGATGTAGCCCACCTCGGCCGTGGTCATCTCGGCGGCGTAGCCCAGGATGGTGCGCAGCAGCGAAGGCAGGTCGAGCCGGGAAGCAAGGGCGCGGCTGATCTCCAACAGGGCCTCGAGCTGGCGTTGGCGGTAGCTGGAAAAAAGCGACAGACTCATCGTGCCGTTTCAGGTCGCCATCGGCAGCTTGATCCCCGACTGCCGGGCGAACGCGACCGCTTCCGGGTAGCCGGCGTCGGCGTGGCGCACCACCCCCAGGCCGGGGTCGGTGGTCAGCACCCGCTGCAAGCGACGGGCAGCGGCGGGTGTGCCATCGGCGACGATGACCTGGCCGGCGTGCTGGCTGTAACCCATGCCCACCCCGCCGCCGTGATGAAAACTCACCCAGGTGGCCCCGCCCACGGCGTTGATCAGGGCATTGAGGATCGGCCAGTCGCTGACCGCATCCGAGCCATCCAACATGCCCTCGGTCTCGCGGTTGGGGCTGGCCACCGAGCCGGCGTCGAGATGGTCGCGACCGATGGCAATGGGCGCGCTGACCTCGCCGGCGGCCACCAGATCGTTGAACAACAGCCCCGCCTGCGCCCGCTCGCCATAGCCCAGCCAGCAGATGCGCGAGGGCAGCCCCTGGAACCTGACCTTTTTCTGGGCCATGCGGAGCCAACGGGCCAGGGCGGCATCGGTGGGAAAGAGATCGAGGATGGCCTCATCGGTGCGGTAGATATCGGCGGGGTCGCCCGAAAGCGCCACCCAGCGGAACGGCCCCTTGCCCAGGCAGAAAAGCGGCCGGATGTAGGCGGGGACGAAGCCGGGATAGCTGAAGGCGTCTTCGACGCCGAAATCAAAGGCCATCTGCCGCAAGTTGTTGCCGTAATCGAAGACGACGGCCCCACGCTGCTGAAAGGCCAACATCGCCTCGACATGCCGGGCCATCGAAGCCATCGCCGCCTGCTTGAAGGCGACCGGATCGGTCTCGCGCAGGGCCAGGGCCTGGTCCAGGCTCATGCCGGCGGGGTAGTAATAAAGCGGGTCGTGGGCGCTGGTCTGGTCGGTGACCACATCAGGCGTCACCCCACGAGCCACCAGCTCCGGCAGCACGGCGGCGGCGTTGCCGATCAGCCCCACCGAGAGTGGGCGCTGGTCGGCCAGGGCGGCCTCGACGCGGGTCATGGCGTCTTCCAGGTCATCGCTGACTTCGTCCAGATAGCCGGTCTCCAACCGGCGTCGCGCCCGGCCGGCGTCGATCTCCACCACCAGCGCCACACCCTCGTTCATGGTCACGGCCAACGGCTGCGCCCCGCCCATCTCGCCCAACCCGGCCGTGAGCACGAACTTGCCCTTGAGCGACGGCCAACCGTGTTGGGCGGCCAGAGAAGCCAGGGTCTCGTAGGTGCCCTGCAAGATGCCCTGCGTGCCGATGTAGATCCACGAGCCGGCCGTCATCTGCCCGTACATCATCAGGCCCTTGCGATCCAACTCGTCGAAATGCTCCCACGTCGCCCACTTGGGCACCAGGTTCGAGTTGGCGATCAGCACGCGGGGGGCGTCTTCGTGGGTGCGGAAGACGGCCACCGGCTTGCCCGACTGCACGAGCAGGGTTTCATCAGCTTCCAGAGCGCGCAGGCTGGCCAGGATGGCGTCGAAGCACTCCCAGTTGCGCGCCGCCTTGCCCCGCCCGCCGTAGACGATGAGGTGATCGGGGTCCCAGGCCACATCGGGGGCCAGGTTGTGCTGGATCATGCGGTAGGCGGCCTCGATCAACCAGTTCTTGCACGTCAGATCGAGGCCGCGGGGCGGCTGGATGGTGCGGGTAGTGGACATGGGCGGGCAGAGGGTGATGGGGTGGGATGGAGGCGGCGGTCATCGACAGGCCCGGCTCATTTTGCCCTGCCTGGCCCCGGTTGTCCAATATCGGCCCGCCAGCGCATGAACTTCGGACTTGACCGCCGCCTGTCGCCCGGCTAGACTCCACACCATAGCCCCTCGACGCTCCCTGCTCCCCGCCATGACCCTCACCCTTGCCATCCTCCTCAGCCTGCTGATCATCCTGCTGGCGACCGCTTTCCTGCTGCTCTACTGGACGCTGGTCTACCGCCCGCATCCTCGGCTCGAAGGCCGCCTGCTGACGCCCGGCCTGGCCGCGCCCGTGGAGGTGCTGCGCGACCGCTGGGGCGTGCCCCACCTCTACGCCAAATCCGAAGCCGACCTCTGGTTCGCCCAGGGTTTCGTCCACGCCCAGGACCGGCTCTGGCAGATGGAACAGACGCGCCGGGTGGCGGCCGGGCGCATCAGCGAAGGCGTAGGCGAAGAAGGGCTGGCCATCGACCGCCTGGCCCGCATCATCGGCTTCCGCCGCCTGGCCGAGGCCCAGATCGGGCGCCTGAACGATGACGCCGGCGCCGTCCTGGAACGCTACACGGCCGGCGTCAACGCCTATCTGGAGCGATACGGCCGCCGCCTGCCGCTGGAGTTCACCCTGCTGGGGCTAAAGCCGGAGCCGTGGACGCCGGCCGATTCGCTGTGCGTCAGCCTGCTGCTGGGATGGGCGCTCAGCGGCAACTGGCAGGAAGAGCTGACGCGGCTGGGCTTCTACGCGCGCCTGGGGGCCGAGCGCGCCGCCGAACTCCTGCCCGATTACCCGCAAGATAGCCCCACCATCCTCCCCGGCGCGACCACCGGCGGCCTCAGCCAGCGCCTGCTCGACGCCTATCGCCAGATGCAGAGCTACATCGGCCTCACTGCGCCGGGCCAGGGCAGCAACAACTGGGTCGTCAGCGGCGCCCACAGCCTCACCGGGCAGCCGCTGCTGGCCAACGACCCGCATCTCTCGGTCAGTATGCCGGGGTTGTGGCATCTGATCCACCTGGAAGCAGAAAACGGGCGGGGAGATGAAGCCGTGCGGCTGATCGGCGCCGGCATCCCCGGGCTGCCCGGCGTTTTGCTGGGCCACAACGACCACATCGCCTGGGGCGCGACCGCCGCCCTGCCCGACGCCGCCGATCTCTACGTCGAGCAGCGCCATCCCCAGCATCCCACTCGTTTTCAATTTGGCGACGCCTGGGAGGAAGCGCAAAGCTGGGAGGAGGAGATCAGCGTGCGCGGGCGCCGCCAGCCGGTTCGACAGCGCGTCACCATCACCCGGCACGGCCCCATCATCACCGACCTGCTGGCCGAGCACGAGTCCAACTACCCGCCCCTGGCCCTGCGCTGGGTGGGAGCCGAGCCGGGCGCCAGCCTGAATGCCCTGCTCGAACTGGGGAGAGCGAAAAACTGGGAGGAGTTCCGCCGCGCCGCCGCCGACCACCTGACCCCGGCCCTGACCCTGGTCTTTGCCGACCGCGCCGGCGACATCGGGCTGCTGACCGCCGGCAAAACGCCGATCCGCGCCCGCGGCCAGGGGTTGGTTCCTGCGCCTGGATTCACCGCCGACCACGAGTGGACCGGCTTCATCCCCGCCGACGACATGCCCCACAGCCACAACCCGGCCAGCGGGCAGTTGCTCTCGGCCAATAACCGCGTCGTCCCGGATGATTATCCCTACTGGTGGGGCGCCGACACGTACCCGGGCTTTCGCGCCCGCCGCATCGCCGAACTGTTGAACAGCCGCCCGCGCCACTCGACGCGCGATTTCCAGACCTACCAGCTCGACACCTTCACCTATCTGGGACGGGCGATTGCCCCCTATTTCACCCTCATCGACCCCAAAGACCCCTGGGAACGGCGGGCGCAGAAGGCGCTGCTGGAATGGAACTATCGCATGGATGCGGACAGCACCGCCGCCCTCGTCTTCGAGATCACGCTCCACCACCTGCTGCAGATCGTATTCGCCGACAAACTCGGCCCCACCGCCAACGACTTCATTGGCATCCCCCGGCTGCGCGAACTGGGCGGAGGCGCATTTAGCCAGCAGGCGGCGGTCAAGCTGGCCGAGTTGTTGGAGCACGAACAAAGCTGGTGGTTCGGCGAGGGCAGCACCGGCCGGCCCCGCACCCGCGAGGAGGTGCTCGCCCTGGCGCTCAAACGGGCGGTGGTCACGCTCAAGGAAGAGATCAGCGAGGACGCCCGGCGCTGGCATTGGGGCCGGCTACACCAGATCTTCTGGCGGCATCCGCTGGGCGTGCTGCGGCCCCTGCGCGGTCTGCTCAACCGCGGGCCGTTCCCTGTGGGCGGCAGCGCCTCGACCATCAACCACCAGCGCCTCGAATACTCGCTCCCCGTCCGCACCGTTACCGTGGCCCCGATCTTCCGCATGGTGGTGGATGCGGCCAACTGGGACCGCTCGCTCTTCATCCATGCCCCCGGCCAGTCGGGCTTGCCCGGCCATCGCTTCTACGACAACCTGATGCACATCTGGCTCGAAGGCGACATGATCCCCATGTCCTTCTCACGCCAGAAGGTGGAGGAATCGGACCCGCTGTACCGGCTGACCCTGACGCCGTGATGCCCCCTATTCCTTCGGCAACACCAGCAGCGGATCGACCAGATAGCCATAGTCCCGAACCTCGAAATGCAGGTGCGGGCCGGTGGAATTGCCGGTGGAACCGACCACGCCGATGACATCGCCCTTCTTGACGATGTCGCCCTTCTTGACGTAATACTCGCTCAGATGGGCGTAGAGGGTGATGTAGTCGATGCCGTGGTCGATGACGATATGATAGCCGTAGCCGTTATCGCTCCAGGCGGCTTCGATCACCGTGCCGGTGTCGGCGGCCATCACGCTCGTTCCCGGTTTGGTGGCCAGATCAATGGCCATGTGCTTGCCGTGCCGGAAGCCCTGGCTCACCCAGACCTGGCTGCGCTCGACCGGCCAGATGAATTTGCCATCGCCGAAACGCCAGGAATCGGCCGGAGCGCGGGGCGCCTTGACTTCATTGGGGTCGCGGTAACGGCTGCGGGCGTTGGCGATGAGCAGGAATTGGCCGGGGGTCGGTTCGGCGCCCGCCGGAAGGCTGGCCGTCAGGCTGTCAAGGCTGACGCCATACCAGGCGGCGATCCTGGCCAGGGTGTCGCCCGCCCGCACCTGATGGCAGAGGTCGGCCAGGGCAGGGACGATGACCGTCTCGCCGGGCGTGAGGGCGGTCACGACCGAGCCATCGGCCTTGCGCAGGCACGACATCGTCTTCACATCGCGGCCAAAGGCAATGGCCAGGCTCTCGGCCGTATCGCCAGCCTTGACCACGTAGGTGAAGGCAGCCGCCAGCGGGTCGGCATGGACCGCCGTGGCCGTGGGGCGAAGCTCAGGGGTGGGAACAATGCCCTGGCCGGTCACAGCCGGCGGAACAGGGGTGGCGCGGGCAGTGCGGGCCAGGGTGTGGGCGCCGATGAAGGGCAGGAAGACCTGGGAGATGCGAACCTCGTCCTCCACCCCCACCGGGGCAGGTGTGGGCGGCGCGGGGGTGAGGGTGGGCAAGGGGGCGACGACGGGCGTAGGCGGGGCCTGGAAGACGCCGGTCGGGGGCAAAGGCGGGCCGCCGGCGAGCGCAGTAGCCGGAAGAGCGATCAGGATGACCAGGGCGAGAAGAAAAAAGCGGCGCATCGTCAGTGGGAAGAAGGGTCTAGACAAAAGCGGTCCTCAAGCGTATGATAACAGGCAGCACCGAGTCGCTGCAATACCTCTTTCTGGCTATTCACATCTGCCGATGGGCGCCGCCGATCTCCACATCCATTCGATCCACAGTGATGGCACTGCCACCGTCAGCGCCATCCTGCACTATGCCTCGGCCCATACCGACCTGGACGTGATCGCCATCACCGACCACGATACGCTGGCGGGGGCGCTGGCAGCCTGCGAGATCGCGCCGGACTACCGGGTGGAAGTGATACCGGGGATGGAGATCACCACCAGCGAGGGGCATCTGCTGGCGCTGTTCCTCACCAGCCCGGTGCGAGCGGGCCTTTCTTTCGTCGAGACGGCGGAAGCGGTGCGGCTGCGCGGGGGCCTGCCCTTCGCCGCTCACCCGGCCTGCACCCTGGGCAACAGCGTCGGCGCCCGGCGATTGACCGCCATCGCCCGCCGTCACCCCGGTCTGCTGGCTGGGTTGGAGGCCGAGAACGGCTCGCTGCCGTCGTTGCGCGACAACGCCCGCGCCCAGGATCTGCGCTGGGATTTGGGCTTGCCGGGCATCGGCAATTCGGATGCACACGCCCTTGCCAGCATCGGTGTGGCGCGCACGGCCTTCCCCGGCCGCACGGCCGCCCATCTGCGCCAGGCGCTGGAGGCGGGGACGGTGGTGCCTCTGCCGACCCACCAGCCCAACGGCTTCTTTGTTGGCCTGGGGCTTCGGTTTGCCCTCCGGGCCACAGCCGGCGTGGTCGAAACGTTGGCCGTCGAGGGGGAGATGCGGCGGCTGCGGTGGGTGCGTGCGCCCGCTGGCTAGAAGTCGTGGTATACTGGGCGCCCTATGGCCAGCCAGCGTCCTGTCTCTGCTTTCGACATCATCGGCCCGATCATGGTCGGGCCGTCCAGTTCGCATACGGCCGGGGCGGTGCGGCTGGGACAGGTCGGGCGGGCGGTGTTGGGTGTGCAGCCCGAGGAGGCGTTGGTCGAGCTGCACGGCTCGTTTGCCCACACCGGCCGCGGCCACGGCACCGACCGGGCGCTAGTGGCCGGGCTGTTGGGGCTGGCCACCGATGACGACCGCATCCGCATCAGCCCGGAGCTGGCGGCAGAGGCGGGGATGACCGTTCGCTTCCGCGAGGTGGAGTTGGGCGGCGATGTCCACCCTAACACCGTGCGGATGACGCTGACCACGCACGACCGCACGGCCGAAGTCGAGGGGGCGTCGATTGGCGGCGGGATGATCATCGTCACCCGCATCCAGGGCTACAGTGTGCATTTCACCGGCGAGCACGAGGCGCTGATCGTCGTGGCCGAGGATCGGCCGGGGACGATCAATGCTGTGACCGGGCTGCTGCTCGAGCACCGAGTCAACGTCGCCTTCTCGCGCGTCGAGCGCAAGCAGCGCGGGGGCGAGGCAATCATGATTTTCGAAACCGATGACCCCATCCCCGATGAGATCGTCGAAGCCATCCACGACTTCTATTGGGTGCGCTGGGCGCGGCATGTGCCGAAGGTGACTGGGTGAAAACAGTCAACAATCAACAGTCAACAGCCAACGTGTGAACGTTGTCGATCATGAATTGGCGACCTGCCAGCCTTCGCCATGCTCAGAGCCTGCCCTGAACGGAGCGAAGGGACAAGCCCTGCAACCTGCCCATCCTTGTCCCCCTGCCTCCCTGTCCCCCTGTCTACCTGTCTACTTGTCTACCTGTCTCCCTGTCTCCTTCCCCCCAAAAACGAGCACATCATGTTCACCTCTATTGCCGAAATGGTAGCAAAGGCCGAGAACAGCGGCCTGCCCCTGCACGAAGTGGCATTGCGCATCGAGGCTGAAAACAGCGGCAAACCGACCGAGAGCCTGCGCGCCCGTATGCAGGCCCGGCTAGAGGTGATGCATCGGGCCGCGGCCAAAGGCATCGCCGAACCGGTGGTCTCGCTCAGCGGCATCAGCGGCGGCAATGCCTACCGCTTCTGGACCTGGCTGGGCGACCCGGCCCATGAACCCCTCACCGGCCCCACCCTCAGCCGGGCGGTGGCCAGGGCCATGGCCGTGAACGAGGTGAACGCGGGGATGGGCTGCATCGTCGCCACCCCCACGGCCGGTTCGGCGGGCATCCTCCCGGCCGTGTTGCTGACGCTGCAAGAGGCGCGCGGCTTTGACGATGAGGAGCTGGTGAATGCCCTGTTCACGGCCAGCGGCATCGGCGCCGTCATCTTCCGGCGGGCGAGTGTGTCGGGCGCGGCGGGCGGCTGCCAGGCCGAGACCGGCAGCGCCGCGGCCATGGCGGCCGGGGCGGCGGTGGAGATGCTGGGCGGCAGCCCGCGCCAGTCGGCCCAGGCTGTGGCCATCACCATGAAGAACATGCTGGGGCTGGTCTGCGACCCGGTGGCCGGGCTGGTGGAGGTGCCTTGCGTCAAACGCAATGCCGCCGGCGCGGCGCAGTGTTTCATCGCCGTCGATCTGGCCCTGGCCGGCGTAGAGAGCGTGATCCCAGCCGACGAGGTGATCGACGCCATGGCCAGCATTGGCAGGCGCATGGACGAACGCTTCAAAGAAACGGCGCAGGGCGGGCTGGCGGCGACGCCCACGGGTCGCAGGCTGGCGGAGATGGTGTGGGCGGAGCGGCGATGAGAGGGCGGCGTGGGCGCGCCCACCGGCGACGAGCTGTACACCCGTTATGATCGGCGTCATTGCCTTCGGGCGGATGGCGCCGTAGAATCGAAGTTGCCAACTCTTGCAACTGTAGCTCAGGAGGAAAACAGTGGAAACACTCGATTTGCGCAAAGAAATGAAGGCTTTTTATGCGCCTTCGGCCAAACAGCCTGAAATCATCGACGTGCCCGAATTCCAGTTTGCCGTCATCGATGGCCGCATCGAGCCGGGCAGCGAACCGGGACTCTCGCCCGCCTTCGCCCAGGCATTGGCGGCGCTGTACGGCATCTCCTACACCCTCAAGTTCAACTCGAAACAGGGTGTTGGCGGGGCGATGGCCGCCATCGATTCGATGGCCGCCATCGATTACCCGGTCATGCCGCTGGAGGCGCTGTGGTGGATCGAAGATGGCGAGTTCAGCCTGGAACGAAAAGATAACTGGGTCTGGTCGGCCAGGATCATGCAACCGGCCCACATCAGCGCCGAGATGTTCGCCCAGGGCGTGGCAAAGCTGCGCAAAAAGCGTGGGGACAGCCCGGCGCTGGAGCTACTCCGGCTGGAGCGCTTCCACGAGGGCCTGGCCGTGCAGATGATGCACATCGGGCCGTACAGCCAGGAACCGGCCACTGTCGCCAAAATGGACGCCCTCATCGCCGCCAAAGGCTACGTCAAGCGCGGCAAGCACCACGAAATCTACCTGGGCGACCCGCTTCGCGCCGACCCAGAGAAGCTGAAGACGGTTCTGCGACATCCGATCATCAAGGGCGAGTAATCGACGCTATCCGGCCCGACGGCTGACCGGCCCGGCGGAGGCCAAACCGAGGACATCACGCAGCATCGCCGCCGCCGTCGCCATCGGCCCTCTCTCGTCGATCTTCAGGTAGACCTCCTCGTAGATGTCCGTGTAAAACACGATCCCCATCTGCCACTCGCTCACCCCGGCCAGGAAATGGTCTGCGGGCAGCAGTTCCGGCCCGACCGCCAGCCGATAGGCCCCGTCTGGCCGCCGTTCGGCCCGGGCCACCAGCTTGTAGACGCCTGCCCTCGCTGCGCCTGGCCGCGGTTCCAGGCCCCGCCAGCCTTCGATACCCGTCACCTTAACATCTTCCAGCCGGGCCGGGTAGCCGAGGACGGCGTTGGCGATGATCACCAGCTTGTTGGCCGTGTCCCAGCCGCCCAGGTCGAGCGAGGGATCGGCCTCGGCGATGCCCCGGCGCTGGGCCTCGGCCAGGGCCTCGTCGATGCCTCGACCGGCCTGCACCTGCGAGAGGATGTAGTTGGTGGTCGAATTGAAGATGCCCTCGACCCTGTGGATGGTCGCCCCGACCAGGTCGCGGCGCCCGACATTCAGCACCGGCAGCCCGCCGCACACCGTGGCGCTGAAGGCCAGGCGGGCGCCGTGGTCGCGGGCCAGGGTGTGCAGCCCGGCATAGTCCAGCACCAGCGGCGACTTGTTGGCCAGCACCACCGGCCGGCCCTGCGCCAGCGCCCAGTGCACATAACTCAGCCCCGGCTCGCCGTCGGTCAGGTTGACGGGCGTGGCTTCGAGCAGGATGTCGAAGATCGGCAGCGGTCGGAGCGCTGCGAGCGCTCCGACCGCTTGCGCTCCAACCGCTTCGAAGGTGACCACACTCTTCCCGGCCGCTTTGTGGGCGAGGAGGGCGTCCAGGTCTAGCCCGTCCGCCCGGTAGATCATGCCCCCGCGGTCGGCCACGGCGACGACGCGCGGGAGGAGGCCAAAGGCTCGCGCCAGGTGGTCGGCCTTGTCCAAGAGGATGCGGGCGAATTGCTGGTGGACGGCGCCAAAACCGGTCAGACACAGGGCGATGGGCCGCAGGTCGGAGGGCGGCGTCATCGGCGCCTCGCTACACCCATCGGGTCAGCCACAGTTGGCCCAGCAGCAGGGCCGCCCCATAGAGGACGAAGCGAACGGCCCAGTGCCAGACCGAGCCGCCGCCATCGGCCACCTGCCGCGGGGCGAAGACGAACATCAGGTACTGGACAAGCAAGGCCATGAGCAGCAAAATGAGGAAGCTATCTGGCGAGCGCAGGCTGGCGATGAACTGGTTGGCGTCCATACCGCCCAGGATTGTCTGCGCCAGGGCAGCGAAAGTGACCGTCCCCAGAAGGATGATCGGGGTCATCAGCAGCCGTCGATACAGCCGCCGCATGGCCGGCAGACGGCGATAGAGCATGACCGAAACCGCCGTCGCCGCGACAATAGCCAGAAAGAGATAGTCGTCGTTCGACCAACCCAACTGCTTCGTGGCCTCGAAGCCAACGATGCCAAGCGCCGCCATGAGCGGAAAGCGGGCGTAGAGGGCTGGCGACATCGCATCGAGATCGGCCGGGGCCTCATCGGGCGAGCGGGTGAGCACCGCCGCCAGGGCGCAGCCTACCGCCGCCAGGAGCAGGAGGCCCACCGCCGTGCTCTGCCCCTGCAAACGCATGACATCGCCGCCGCCCGTCGCCGTCACCAGCCAACGCCGGAGCAGTGGTTCGGCCAGCGCCAGCCACAGTAACAGGAGCAGGTCCTCGAATTGAAACGAACGTTGAAGCAGCCGCATGACTGTGTTTCATCCTCCCTGAAGCAAAGGCCGAACGGTCGCCGGACTATACGTCCTTCTGGCTCACACTCCAAATCCGAACCGCAGCCATGCCCACCTCCAGCACAACGATTCCCGGCCTGTGGGCTGTCGCCACCGCCGTCGCTGCGGTTGACCAGGTGCTGGCTGCGGCAGGAGCGGAAACACAGGTATAATCGGCGGCTGTGATCGGTTATGCCCTTGTCGTTCTGATTGCCTTCCTCCTGGCCGTGTTTCTGACCCCGGTCGGCATGGCCGCGGCCCGGCGATTGGGTCTGGTCGATCGTCCGGGCGGGCGCCGGCGGCATCAGGGCGTCATCCCCCGCATCGGCGGCCTGGCCCTGTTTGGCGGCTTCATCGGCGCGGTGTTGCTTAGCCAGATGTTGCCCGCCGGCTGGCTGCCCCCCAGCACCGACCCGAACGAGGCGCGGCGGTTGGCCGGGCTGATGGTGGGGGCGACGTTCATGGCCGGCTTTGGGCTGCTGGACGACCGCTTCGAGTTCGGCAGCTGGCCGCAGTATCTGGCCCAGGCTGGGGCCGGCGTCATCAGCATTGTCTTCGTCATTTTCATCGAGCGGGTCAACAACCCTTTCGGCCCCGGTCAGATCGTCTTCCCCGACCCGCTGGTGTGGCTCCTGACCGTGTTCTGGTTCATGGGGGCCATCAACACCGTCAACTGGCTGGATGGGATGGACGGGCTGGCGGCCACGGTGGCGGCCGTGGTGGCGGTGGTGCTGGCCATCCACATGCTCCGCAGCGGCCAGGGCAGCGTGGCGCCGCTGGCGTTGGCCCTGTTGGGCTGCACGGTTGGGTTTCTGGTTTTCAACTGGCCGCCGGCGCGGGTGTTTATGGGGTCGGTGGGGGCCTTTTTCCTGGGCTACACCCTGGCGGCGCTGGGGCTGATCGCCGGGGCGCGGGTGGCCACCGTGCTGCTGGTGATCGGGTTGCCGGCGCTGGATGTGGCCTGGCTGATGTGGTGGCGGTGGCGGCACGGCAAACCGCTGGGCCAGGGCGACCGCAACCATCTCCACTTTCGGCTGCTGGACAAGGGTTACAGCCCGCGGCAAATTTTGGTGGGCTATGGCTTGTTTTGCACTCTGTTTGGCCTGGCCAGCCTGAGTTCCAACACCCTGGTCAAGATCGGCGCGCTGGCGGCGCTGTTGCTGGCAGGCGGCGGCGTCATCTGGTGGGCCTCGCCGCGGGGAACAGACGCCGAGTGACCAGCCAGGCTCACAAGAGTATTGACTATTCGTCAGAAAAAGCTATACTCGCTGTATATACTCTTATGCTTATAGCCCTGACGGAGGTTAGGTTATGTCCACAACAGCGATGCAGCGGGTGATGATTACAATTCAGCCCACATTGCTCCAGCAAGTAGAGGAGGCAGCGGCTGGCCTTGCGTTCAGCCGCAGCCAATTCATCCGCGCCGCCTTGGAGCATTATCTCGAAGAGCAAAGGCGCCAGCAGATGCGTAATTTGCTGATCGAAGGCTATCAATTCCGGGCCGAAGAAAGCCAGCAGATGGCGCAGGCTTTCTTTGCCGCTGAACAAGAAGTCTGGGACCAGCATGTTGTTTGGGAGGGATAACGATGCCCACACCGATCCGCCGCGGCCAGATTTACAACGCCAACCTGGATCCTGTTTTCGGCCACGAACAGGCAGGATACCGTCCGGTGCTCGTGATCCAGAACGATGTCGGCAATGCCTTTGCCCCGACCGTGATTGTGGCTGCCCTCACCACATCGCTTCCGCCGCGCCCCTACCCCACCGAAGTTCGTCTTGCAGCCGGCACAGCAGGTCTGGCGCGGGATTCGGCCATCCGGCTGGATCAGATCCGAACGTTGGACAAGCGCCGCCTGGAGCAGTACATCGGTCAGGTGGACTCACCCATCATGGAGCAGGTCGACAAAGCCATCGAAGTCAGCCTGGGTCTATCTGCGCTTTGAGGCCCTGCTGCCCCCGATTCGCCGTTTGCCCTCCCCATTTTCAGGCATCCATCGCAGCCATGTGCCGCCTGTAGGCGGCGATCAAGTTTTGTTCGATGATGGGATGCAGGGGGGTTTGCCGGCCTGGGCGTTGCCTGGCGGACATGAAGATGTGCCCGGCGCAGCGGCTGCAGAGGACGTAGCCGATGAGCACGCCGCGCTCGCGATAGATGAAGCCATTGAGCGAAATCCCCCGCTGGCCTTCGAGATTGAGGGCGTCGATCTCGCCCTGGCAACCGGGGCAGGCATCGCCATCATAGAACCAGAAGCTCTTGGCGGCGTCGCCGAATTGCGCTTTGGAACGGGAAAACAGTTCGGCCAGGGCGGCGTTGGCGCTTGCTACCACTTCAGGATCGGGTTTCATGGCGGTGAGATGTGAAACGTGAGGTGAGTAATCTGGGCATGGCGTGCTTGTTCTGTTCAAGGCGCTCCCTGCACCATCAGCGGGAAGTAGAGCGGGCGCCAGATGGTCTCTGGCGTGGGGGTGAGGGTGGGGGTAGGGGTGGGGGTGTCGGGCAGCCGGTAGACCAGCCAGAGCCGCGGCCCCTGATAGGGCGTTTCGTGGGCGTGGAAGCTGAGCAGGTGGACGGCATCGGGGCCGGCCGGCGTTATCTGTAGGCCGAGACCGTCATTCGGCCAACGGCCCTCGACCCAATCCCGCGCCACTTCGGTGATGTCGGCCTCCAGCCAGTCGCCGGGTTTCAGGTTGGATGGCAGATCGATCTCGCCCACCTGCTCGCCCCACAGATCGGTGCTATTGGCGGCGGTGGCGGCATCCTCACGCCAGGGCGCCAGCAGGCGATGAAGCTGCACCCGCGCCCCATTCACATCCGGCGCTTCCCTGACCTGCAGCACCAGGCGCGCCTGCTGGATGCGAGCCTCGGAGGGCAGCCCACCCAACAAGAAGCCGCCGATCAGCACCCGCTGCAAACCCATCTCTTCCTGAAAGCCCGTCGCCAGGGTGATGCTGCGGCCAAAATTGGCGTCGGGATGGCTGGCGGCGGTGTAGGTGTCGCTGCCGGCGCCGAATTCGATGATGAAACCGTCAGGTAGAGGGGTGGGGGTGATGGTGGGGGTGGGGCTGGAGGTGGCCGTCAGCGTCGGCGTGGTGGTGGGAGTGGGGGTGGCGGTGCGGGTGGGGGTCAGGGTGGGCGTGGCCGAGGGGGTGATCGGCCGCGTGGCGGTGGCGGTGGGGGTGACGGTGCGGGTGGCCGTGGGCGTGCGAGTGGCCGTGGGGGTGATGGTGGGCGTGGCGGTGGGCGTCGTCAGGGCATCGGGGCCGGTGGTGATGTTGACGCGGATCATCAGATGGCCGGTGGCGGCGCCATTGGGCTGCCAGAAGGGGTAGTGCTCGACCCAGCCGGCGAAATTCTGGCCGTACCAATTGCGTTTGGTCTGGATATTGGTGCTGTTGTCGAGCAGCAGGCGAGGAGGCGTGTTCCAGGGAAAGTCATCGGCTTTGAGCGAGATGATGAGGCTGGCGCCGGTCTCGCCATAGACGAAGCTGACCGGGATGATGTACCAGCCGCGTTCGAGGACGTGCAAGCGGGTGGGCGGGGCGGTGAAGGGGGCGTCGGGGCTGCCGGAAGGGGCGTTGTTGCTGATTTTTTCGATCCGCGCCGTCACCGGGAAGTCGGTCGAACTGCCGGCCTGCGGCTCCATCATCACCTCGATGCTGTCGATGCGCATGGGTTTGGCGGCCGGGTTGAAGTCGAGCCGCACAGCCACCGATTTGCCGGTGCTGAAGGCGCTGTAGCCGCCGCCAACAACGCCGCTATCGTTCTTGAGTTGGGCGGTGGCCAGGGGGAGGGCCTGAGCGGGAGCAGAGGGACGCAGGAAGAGGGAAATGACGATGACCAGGATGGCCAGCGCCAGGCCGAGGAGGACGGCGGGGCGATTGTTGGGCATGACGGAAAGGGAGAAGAAGGGTGGGGGATCGACCCGAACGGCCGATCGACAGCCGGTCGGAACGGGGCCTCATTGTACTTGAGGCCCGGCAAATCGGAAAGACGTTCACGGGCCGAGGGCGCCCGACCGGCCCCGCCCTCTCGCCGCCGGTTTTCACCACACCCTCCCTTCCCCTATACTAAACCCACATGTGACTGCTCAACCTCCCCACATTCCTGACTCCCAAGCCGCCGATGCCCACCCTTCTCCTCAAACACGCTGACCTGCTGGCGACGATGGACGACGAGCGCCGCCGCATCGCCGATGGCGGCCTTTACGCGGTCGATGGCGTCATCCAGCAGGTGGGGCCGACCGCCGGCCTGCCGGCCACCGCCGACCTGGTGCTGGATGCCCGCGGACGCATCGTCATCCCCGGCCTCATCAACACCCACCACCATCTCTACCAAACCCTGACGCGCGCCGTCCCCGCCGCCCAGGACGCCAATCTCTTCACCTGGCTGAAGACGCTCTATCCCATCTGGGCGCGGCTGACGCCCGAGGCCGTCTATATCTCGGCCAGGCTGGGGCTGGCGGAACTGATGCTGTCGGGCTGCACCACCTCGTCCGACCATCTCTATCTCTACCCCAACGGCAGCCGCATCGATGACGAAATCCAGGCTGCGGTCGAGTTGGGCATCCGTTTTCATGCCGCTCGCGGGTCGATGAGCCTGGGCGAATCGCAGGGCGGATTGCCGCCCGATAGCGTGGTCGAAGACGAGGACGCCATCCTGGCCGACTGCCGCCGCGCCATCGAGACCTTCCACCAGCCAGAGCGATACGGCATGGTGCGGGTCGTCGTGGCCCCCTGCTCACCTTTCTCGGTCACCCCCGACCTGATGCGCCAGAGCGCCGCCCTGGCCCGCAGCTACGGCGTGCGGCTGCACACCCATCTGGCCGAAACGCTGGACGAAGAAGCCTTCTGCCTCTCCCAGTTCGGACGCCGGCCGGTGGAATACGCCGAAGACCTGGGTTGGCTGGGCGACGACGTGTGGCACGCCCATGCCGTTCACCTCGACGGCCAGGAAGTCGCCCTGTTCGGGCGCACCGGCACGGGCTTCTGCCACTGCCCCAGCTCCAACATGCGCCTGGCCAGCGGCATTGCCCCGGTGAGGGCGGCGCTGAAGGCGGGCGTGAAGGTCAGCCTGGGGGTGGATGGCAGCGCCAGCAACGATAGCAGCCATCTGTTGGCCGAGGTGCGGCAGGCGATGCTGCTCCAGCGCGTCCTCGGCGACCCCGCCGCCCTGAATGCCGAGCAGGCTTTGTGGCTGGGGACGCGCGGGGGGGCGCTCAACCTGGGCCGAGACGACGTCGGCCAGTTGGCGGCGGGGATGGCGGCCGATTTCGCCGCCTTCCGGCTGGATGGCATCGACTTCGCCGGCGCCTTGCACGACCCCCTGGCGGCGTTGGTGTTCTGCACCCCGGCCCGGGCCGATCTGCTGGTGATCGGCGGTCGCGTCCGCATCCAGGAAGGCCAGTTCGTCGATCTCGACCTGCCGCCCCTGGCCGCCCGGCACAACGCCCTCGCCCGCAAACTGGTGCGCGGGGAGTAGACGGCCAGCGACGAAGCCACAAGCCGGCGCCCCCGGTCGCAGCCGCCATTGTCTCCACCGGGCGATCTCTGCTACAATCGCCTCCACGCCCGGCCCCTTCCCCCTGCCGCGCCCACCGCAGCCCCGCCACTCTTCACCCGCCCCGCCTTCGTGCCTGCCTACCACATCGCCCTGCAAAGCTCCCCGGCGCAGATCTACGTCGCCCGCTACTACCAGTTGCCCTACCCCAGCCTCGTTCCCGTCCAGGAATTCGTCTGCGATGTGGGCATCACGGCCAACTGCAACGCCGTCGTCACCGACTGTGTGTGGCGCGTCTTCAGCGGCGACGATGTCTTCAGTGTGCGACAGATCATCGGCCGCAACCTCATGACCCTCACCGGCGGCGAGGTGGGCGTCGTCCCCGGGCTGGGGTTGGCCCTGCGCCGCTGCTACTTCCTGGAACCCACCATCCTCGAACTCGACCGCCTGCGCGTCTCTGTCCACGCCTACGAACACGACACCCAGGCCCCGCTCTCGGCTCAGATCGACATCCCCTTGCGCACCTTCGACCAGAAAACGGACCTGCGCCTGCCCTTCGCCGATGGCGCCTGGCACGCCATCATGGGTAACGACTGGAGCGACCTGCACAAGGCCGACCCCGTCAGCCAGGCCTTTGCCTATGATTTCGTCCGGCTGGGGCCGGATGGGAGCATGTTCGCCGGCGATGGCCTGCGCAACCAGGATCACTACGCCTGGGACCAGGTGGTGCTGGCCCCTGCGCCCGGCAAAGTCCTCCTCACCCGCTCCGACCTGCCTGATTCAGAACCCGGCCGGCCGCCCGCCCTGGGCAGCGATTTCTGGCAGACCAACCCCCGCCTGATCACCGGCAACACCGTCGTCATCGGCCACGGACACGGCGAGTGCAGCTACTTCGGCCACTTGCAGCAGCATTCCCTCACCGTCAGCGAGGGCGACTACGTGCGCCGGGGCCAGCCGATTGCCCGCGTGGGCAACAGCGGCCTCAGCCAGGGGCCGCACCTGCACTACCACCTCCAAAGCGGGCCGAATCTTTTCGTCGACCAGGGTCTGCCGGTGCATTTCAGCCGCTTCCGCACCACCGGCGACTTCATCGAACGGGGCATTGTTCCCTCCCGCGCCATCGTCTCACCCGGTTGATCACCGCTTTTCTGCCGTCCCCCATCCCCAGCCACACATCGGAGGCCAGCCATGAACGAGAATGGCGCCAACAAAGACCTGGAAAACATCAACTTCAAACTGACCGACGAATTGTGGGAGGAGATGGCCACCCTGGAAGGCGCGCCCATCGAATCGATCGTCGTCTGGGATAGCTCGCTTGTGGATGATGACCTCGACGAGGCGCGACCGGACGAGGAGCGCGTTTATGTCGATTTCGAACTCTATCTGGTCAACCAAACTCTGATCGAACTCTACGGCGCCGCCATCCTCACCGACGAAGACAGCGAACCGCTGATCGGTCTGGAGGTGATCAGCGAGGCGCTCAGCCAGCTGGCCGAGGCCGGCGCCTATATCGACGAGATCTCCGCCGATCAGGACGACAATCTGGTGCTCGTGCTGGCCACCGACGAGGGCGAAAGCCTGCTCGTTTTCGCCACGGCCTGGATCGAAACCACGTGGGATACGCTGCCGGAGGATGAGGAGTAGGTTCTCTCGCCGGTTCTCTGAACAGAGCGGACGGCGTACAGGCTGCCTGGCGCGACGGTCGCCGCTTGCCGGTGTTCTTTCTACCATTCTTCCGTCCTCGACTTTTCCCATCACAAGGAGAAAGCACCCGCGGGTGCAACCACCGTGACCGTTCGAATCATCTGTGACTCCAGCTGCAACGTTCCCGAAAGCTACGCCCAAAGCCTGCGCATCATCCAGGTGCCGGCCTGGATCAACTTCGCCGATGGCTCCAGCCACCGCAATGGGGTGGACATCACCGAGGCGGAGTTCTACCAGCGCCTGACGCACGAGAAGCACCTGCCGACGACCTCACAGCCAACCCCCCAGGATTTCATCGAAGCCATGTCCGGCTGCAGCGAGGATGAGATTGTCCTGGCTGCCGTCTCGTCGAAGATGAGCGGCACCTACAACAGCCAGATCCAGACCGTCGACCTGCTCCCCAACCGGCGTATCTTCACCTACGACACCCTCAGCGCTTCGGTCGGGTCGGGCTGGCAGGTGGTGGCGGGGGCCGAGGCGGCGGCCCAGGGCGCCAACGCCCAGGAAGTGATCGCCGCCATGCGGTCGGCCAGCAGCAGGATCTTCACCGGCTTCACGATCGACACCCTCAAATACCTGGCCGCCAGCGGCCGCGCCCCGGCCCTGCAAGCCATGTTGGGCAACCTGCTCGACATCCGTCCCCTGATGAAGATCGAAGAGGGGACGCTGCATGTGGTCGGGCGCGTGCGCGGGCGCAAGAAATCCAAACGGGAACTGATCGACATGGTGGCGGCGGCAGTGGGCGAGGCCCGTGTGCGCGTGGCCATTGCCAATGCCAACGCGCCCGACGAAGCCATCGCCTTGGGCGAGGACGTCAAGGCGCAACTCAACGCCTCCGAGGTGCTCGTGATCGAGATCGGGCCGGTCTTGGGGGCGCTGGCCGGGCCGGGAACCCTGGCCGTGGCGGCGTTCAGGCAGAATTGAAGATGAAGCTCGTCTTGGATGCCATGGGCGGCGACCACGCCCCCGCCGAAACAGTAGCCGGCGCCGTCGATTTTGCCATCGCCACCGGGCACACCGTGATCCTCACCGGCCAGCAGGCTGTGCTGGAGGCCGAGCTGGCGAAACACACCCCGCGCGGCCTCGACCTGCCCATCGTCGATGCGCCCGATGCCATCGAGATGGACGAGAAACCGGCTTTGGCCGCGCGCCGCAAAAAGGACAACTCGATGGCCGTGGGGATGCGCCTGGTCAAGGCAGGCGAAGCCGACGCCTTCTGCACCGTCGGTCACACCGGCGGCGCCCTCACGGCCGGCCACATGGTCTTTCGCCGCATCCCCGGCGTCCATCGCGCCGTCCTCACCACCCCCTTCCCCTGCGCCAAAGGCCTGTTCATCCTCGGCGACATCGGCGCCAACCCCGACTGCCGGCCCGAATGGCTGGCGCAATGGGGGCAGATGCTATCGATCTACGCGCGCGCCCGGCTCGGCGTCGAAAACCCCACCGTCGCCCTCCTCTCCAACGGCGAGGAGGAAGGCAAGGGGACGGATTTGACGCGGGCGGCCGAACCCTTGTTGGCAGCGGCCTTGGGGGGCCGCTACCTCGGCGTGGTCGAGCCAAAGGAAATGATCGCCGGCGAGGCCACGGTCGTCGTCACCGATGGCTTCACGGGCAATGTCGTGATCAAACTCGGCGAGGCCATCTCCACCTTCTTGATGCAGACGATTCGCGATGAGATCATGGCCCGCCCACTGGCCAAGATGGGCGCCGCCCTGGCCCGGCCTGCCTTCCGCGCCACCGCCGCCCGGCTGGATGACCGCGCCTATGGCGCCGGCCTGCTACTCGGTCTCAACGGCATCGTCACCGTCGGGCATGGCCGTTCGAAACGCGACCGCGTCTTCGCCGCTTTGCGCAGCACTGCCCAACTGGCTGCCACCGACATGCTTGCCCATGTACGCGCCGAGGTCGCCCATACCGTCACCGACGCCTTTCCTCCGGGAGGAGACCCATGACGAGCGCCACCTTCGATGCTCTCTCTCGCACCCGCCTGGCCATGCTCAGCGATCGCCTGCTGCGGCTGCCGGCCTCGAGTCGCGAGATCCTGTTCGACCTGCTGCAGATCATCCAGCAAGGCGGGGCCGCGGCCGGGACCGTGGCCGACGCCATGCTGGACAATGTCCGCCACTTCTCGGCCGATGCCTTCGACCGCGCCCTCGAATCCTTCGGCCTGGAGCGTATTCAGCCGCGGCGTCGGGTGGTCATCACCGGCATCGGCGCCATCACGTCCGTCGGACACAACCTCCACGAGACCTGGCAGAACCTGGCCGCCGGCCAGTCGGGCGTCGACTACGTCACCCTCTTCGATGCCAGCGCCTACCCCACCCGCATCGCCGCCGAGGTCAAGGACTGGGACCCGACCCAGTGGATGGACGCCAAAGAGGCCCGGCGCATCGCCCGTTGCTCGCAATTTGCCATTGCCGCCGCTAACCAGGCCCTGCAAGATGCCGGCCTGCCCACCAATCAGGCCCTGGGTGAGCGCACCGGCGTCATCCTGGGCACCGGGCTGGGCGGGCTGGACGTCTACCAGGAGGCCATTTCCGAAGCAGTTCAGCGGGGCGGCACCTACCGCATCCGCCCCACCACCGCCGTCGGCGGCCTGCCCAACATCCCCGCCTTTCACATCAGCCTCGAATTCGGCGCCTCGGGGCCGCTCAGCACCATCGTCACAGCTTGCGCCGCTGGAACACAGTCCATCGGCGAAGCCACCGAGAGCATCCGCCGCGGGGCTGCCGACTGCATCCTGGCCGGCGGCGTCGAAGCTCTGATCGGCGACCTCTTCTTCGCCAGTTTCTCGGCCATGAAGGCCATCAGCACCCGCAACGACCCGCCCCAGAAGGCCAGCCGGCCCTTCGACGCCCTGCGCGATGGCTTCATCATCGGCGAAGGCGCCGCCGTCCTGGTGCTGGAGGAGATGGAGCGAGCCGTGGCGCGTGGGGCCAGGATCTACGCCGAGGTGCTGGGGCATTCCGCCTCGGCCGACGCCTATCATGTGGCCGCGCCTGAACCCGACGGCCTGGGCGCGCAACGGGCCATGCGCTGGGCCTTGCTGGATGCCGGCATCCAGCCCGAAGATGTGAACTATATCAACACGCACGGCAGCAGCACGCCGCTCAACGACAAGACCGAAACCCACGCCATCAAACAGATCTTCGGCGAGCACGCCTACAAGCTGGCGATCAACTCGACCAAGTCGATGGTCGGCCACGCTTTTGGCGGCGCCGGCGCCATCGAAGCCCTGGCCACCACCATGACCGTGTACGAAGATCGCCTGCACCCCACCATCAACTACGAATACCCCGACCCCGACTGCGACCTGGATTGCGTACCCAACGAATCGCGACGCCAGGCGGTGGAGGTGGCGATGTCGAATTCCTTCGGGCTAGGCGGGCAAAATGCCTGTCTGGTGTTCGGCAAGTTTAGGGGATGAGGGGTTGCGGGTTCCGTGTTCCGTGTTCCGTGCTCTTGGGCGCAACGGTTTTTTATCACGAATTTCACGAATGGACGAATGTTACGAATTTTTTGATCAAAAGATTCTTACGATTTCATTCGTGTTATTCGTCTATTCGTGTCATCCGTGATCCAAAAATATTCAAGCAAAGAAACGGTGCTCGGTTCTGAAGCGCGACGCATCAATTACGCCAGAATCTTCTCACGTTTCACGCAACACGTTTCACGCAACACGTTTCACATTTCACGTTTCACGCCCTTCACAACCAATCAACCAAGCAATCCCCCCCCATCTCAACCATTCGAACATGCAAATCTATCTCAATGAAAAACACGTCGTCAGCCGCGCCAAATGGGGACGACGCACCAGCCTGATCGGGCTGACCGTCCTCGGCATCGGCATGATCGCTTCCTTCTCGCCCAGCTGGATCGCCCGCTGGATGGCCGAAGGCAGAGAAATCGCCAGTTCGCCCATCATCCAATGGGTCGGCGCCGGCGGCTGGCTCGTCGTCTCCATGACCTGTCTCATCGCCGGGTATCTGCTGGGGCAGATCGGCAACACCAACCTGCGCCGCTACCAGCGCTCGCCCCGACCCGACCAGGTGGTGGCCAAGGCCCTGAAAGGCTTCGACGACCGCAACCGTCTCTATGGATGGGTGGCAGCCAGCGATCTCGTGTTCGCGGGGCCAACCGGCGTCTACGCCCTCACACCCTGCGATGCCACCGGCAAGGTGTCCATCGTCGACGACCGCGTGCGCCGGCCCTTCAGTTGGCGGCGCTTCCTCGCCTTTGGGCAGGATGGATCGAATGCCCCCGGGCTGGAGGCGCAACAAGCAGCCAAAAAGGCCAGCGTTTGGCTCAGCGCCCAACTTGGCTCCGCCGAATCCGTCCCCGTCAACCCGCTCGTCGTCTTCACCAACGACAATGCCCAAGTCGAGGTGCTGAGCGCCTCGATCCCGGTTGTGCACCACAAACAACTCAAGGATTTTCTGCGCGGCCAGGTGCGCGGCACGAATCTGAGCAAAGAGACGCTCAAGGCCGTTGTCGACCGCCTGGATGAAGAGGCGGCGAAACGGGGGGTTGCCGCCGAAAACTAGAGACGGAATCCGGCCCGTCAGGTCGCACGAGAACGACAGCTTCGTGCGACCTGACGGGCGGGCGACTCTCAGGCCGCGACCGCCGCCACGGCTGCCTGCCGGCCATTGCCGCTGAAGACCGGGGCGGCCGTCTCCTCCTCACGCAGGAACTGGCTGCGGTAGAGGTTGTAGTAGAAGCCCTTCTGAGCCAGAAGCTCGTCGTGGCGCCCGCGCTCGATGATCTGGCCCTGGTCCAGCACCAACACCTGGTCGGCGTGACGGATGGTGCTGAGACGGTGAGCAATGACGAAGGTGGTGCGGCCCGCCATGATCGTCTCCAGCGCCGCCTGGATCTGGCGCTCGGTGCGGGTGTCGACGCTGCTGGTGGCTTCGTCGAGGATGAGGATGCGGGGGTTGGCCAGGGCGGCGCGGGCGATGGCCAGGAGCTGGCGCTGGCCGTTGCTCAGGCCGCTGCCGCGCTCGCCCAAGATGGTGGCGTAGCCGTCGGGCAGTGAGGCGATGAAGGCATCGGCGCGCGCGAGTTTGGCGGCGACGATCACTTCTTCATCGCTGGCATCGGGCCGGCCAAAACGGATGTTGTTCATCACCGTATCGCCGAAGAGGAAACTATCCTGCAACACCATGCCGATCTGCTGGCGCAGGCTGCCGAGGGTGACATCGCGCACGTCGATGCCATCGATGCTGACGGAGCCGCCGCTGACATCGTAGAAGCGCGGGATCAGGTTGATGATCGTCGTTTTGCCGGCGCCGGTGGGGCCGACGATGGCGACGATCTGGCCGGGTTCGGCCGTCAGATTGACCCCGCGCAACACCGGTTCGCCGGGGTTGTATTCGGATTTCACATCCGCGAAGACGACGCGACCCTGGATGGCGGGCATGGGCCGGGCGGTGGGCTTTTCTTGGATGTCGGGGACCTCGTCCAACAGGCCGAAGATGCGCTCGCCCCCGGCGATGGCGCTCTGGATGTTGGCCCACAGCACCGACACCTGCTGGATGGGCTGGTTGAAGCGTTGGGCGTAGCCGAGGAAGGTGATGATCAGGCCCAGCGAGACCACCTGCCCGCCGATGGACTGACCCCGTAGCAGCAGGGCGCCGCCCACACCGACGACGACAGCAATGGCAACGTAACCCAGGGCTTCGAGTACCGGGGCCAGGGCGCTGGTGTAGGAGACAGCGCGGATGTTCGCATCGCGATTGGCGGCGTTGCTCTCGCGGAAGCTCTCGATATTGGCTTCTTCGCGGCTGAAGGCTTGCACCTCGCGCACGCCGGAGATGCTTTCTTGCAGGTTGGCGTTGACATTGCCGATCTCGACGCGGGCGCGGCGGAAGGCCTTACGGGCCTGACTGCTGAACCAGACCGTGGCCACGGCCATGATTGGCAGGACGATCATGCTCAGCAGGGCGTAGGCCCAGTTCAACGTCAGCATCTTGTAGACGATCCACACCAGCAGCAGCACGCCGCTAAGCACCTGGATGAGGGCGAAACTCATGGCCTGTTGCAGGGTGTCGGTGTCGTTGGTGATGCGGCTCATCACATCGCCGGCTTCGTTCTTGCCATAATAGCCGAGCGAGAGACGGTGGACGTGGTCGAAGACTTCTTCGCGCAGCGCCCGCAACACATGCTGGCCAGCCCAGCTCATGAGGAAGAACTGAAGCCCGGCAAAAACCGACACCAGCACGAAAAGACCGGTGATGCGCAACACCAGCCCGCCCAGTCCGGCCAGGTAGTCGGCGGTGGTGGCCGAGGCAGGCAGGTCGGCATACCAGCAGTTCGTCTGGCTGGCGCCGCCTTGGGCCCCGCCAAAGGCGCCTTGCGCGGCCAACGAGCTGGTCACGGCCGGCGTGATGTAGCAGTCGGCGGCCTGGCCGATCAACTCTGGCGCCAGCACTTGCGCCCAGGTGCCGACGACGATCAGCACAGCGGTGAAGAGAAGGACAGGGGTGTATTTCTTGAAATACCCGGCCAGGCGGCGCAGCGTGATGCTAGTGCGCTTGGGTTTACGGGCTTCTTGTTCGAGCATCGCTCGAGGTCCACCAAACATCGTAGGGTCTCCTGGTCGAACGATCAGCCGGCGATGGCGACCATCTCGGCTTCGGGTGAGATGGCGTCTTCGACCAGCTGGCTGTTGTAGATTTCGGCGTAGATGGGATTGGTTTCCATCAGCTCATCGTGCGCGCCCAGGCCGGCCACCCGGCCCTTGTCGAGGACGATGATGAGGTCGGCGTTGCGCACGGTGCTGATGCGTTGGGCGATGACCAGGCTGGTGCGGCCGTGCATTAGCCGGTCGAGCGCCTTCTGGATCTTGTATTCGGTCGCCAGATCGACGCTGCTGGTCGAGTCATCCAGGATGAGGATGCGCGGGTCGAGCAAGAGGGCGCGGGCAATGGCCAGGCGCTGCTTCTGCCCGCCGCTGACGGTGGCCCCGCGCTCTCCTACTTTGGTGTTGTAGCCGTCGGGAAAACTCATGATGAAGTCATGAGCGGCGGCAGCCTGGGCAGCGGCGATGACTTCCTCGTCGCTGGCGTCGGGCCGGCCAAAGGCGATGTTGTCGCGGATGGTGCCGCCAAAGAGGTTCGTTTCTTGCAGGACGATGCCGATCTGCGTGCGCAGCGATTCGAGGGTGACATCGCGCACGTCGTGGCCGTCGATGAGGATACGGCCGTCGCTCACGTCATAGAAGCGCGGGATCAGGTTGATGACCGAGGATTTGCCGCTGCCGGTGGCGCCGAGGATGGCGACTGTCTGACCGGGCCGGGCCGTGAAACTGACCTCCGAAAGCACCGGTTCGCCGCTGCTGAAGTAGCGGAAGGTGACATCTTCGAACGCCAGTTCCCCGCGGATGGGGGGCAGCGCTTTGGCGTTGGGCTTGTCTGTGACCTCGTTGTGCGCATCCAGGATCTCGAAGATGCGGTTGGCGCTGGCGCTGGCCTGGCTCATCTGGCTGATGATGAAGCCGAGCTGGCCGAGCGGGAAGAAGACGTAGACCAGGTAGAGGCTGAATTTCTGCCATTCGCCGAAGGTGAGGGCGCCGTCGATGATCTGACCGCCGCCAAAGTAGAGGATGGCGGCCTGGCCGAGGTTGGCGATCAGGAAGACGATGGGGAAGAGAAAGGAGAAGGTGCGTGAGATCTTGATCGACTGCGCCATCAAGTCATCTGCCGATTCGTGGAAGCGCGCTTTCTGCTGCGGCTCGCGGGCAAAGGCCTTGACGACCTTGATCCCGGCCAGGTTTTCCTGGAGGATGGTGTTGAGGCGGGAGAGTTTGATCTGGGCCTGGGCAAAGAGGGGCTGGCTGATGGCGCCGAAGAGCATGAATAGCAGCAAGGCGATGGGCAGCACCGGCAAAATGACCAGGGTCAATTTTACGTTGGTCAGGAAGAGGATGATGAGCGTGGCCGTGAGCAGGATGAAGGCCTGGGTCGCCAGCAACAGACCCTGGCCGATGAAGAGGCGGGTCTTCTCCACGTCGTCGGTGGCGCGGATCATCAGTTGCCCGGTGCGGTTGCGATCGTGGTAGCTGAACGAAAGCCGCTGGATCTTGGCGAACAGTTCGTTGCGAAAATCGAAGGCTACGCCCTGGCTGGCCTGCTCGGAAAGATAGGTTTGCGCATAGGCAAAGGCGGCGCGGATGACGGCCAGCAAGAGAATGAAGGCCATCGCCCAGTAGATCGCCCGCTCAGGGTTCGTGGTGTACGTCTGGTACTGGCTTTCACTCCAGCCCAGCTTGTCCAGCGCCACAGGCAAGAACTGAGATGGAATCTTGGTCAGTTGTTGGGCGGTGACGCCGTTGGTGACGGCGTCGATGATGTTCTGGACGACCTGAGGCACGGCCAGTTGGGCGGCCACGCCGATGACTAGGAACAGATAGGCCGAGAGGGCGAGGCGGCGATAGTGACCCAGATAGCGGATGGCCCGCGTCAGGCCCTTGAAACCTGGCCCGCCGCGCCTGCGTCCGCCAGCTTGAGGATTGGCAACAGCTTGCAAGATAGAACTCCTTTAGAATCGAAACGATACGGAACCCGGAACACGCAACACCTTCCCGCGCGCCCGCAGCGAATCCTACTCTTCTTCCTCCACCCTGCAATACATGCTGGGAAGATCGCCGTGCTGGATAAGCGAGGCGTGTAACTTCTCGAACAGCGCCTGCAGGTGATCGAGGTCGGATGGCGTGAGAGCAGAGACGAGATGGTTGAGATAACCGACGTAGATGGGAGTCGTGGAACGGATCAACTCACGACCGCTGGCAGAGAGACGGATGTTGAACTGGCGACGATCGCGGCGATCCAGCTCTCGCTCGATCAGTCCGTCCTCCTCCAGCGAACGCAGCAGCGAGCTGATCGTGTTTTTCGTGACGTTTTGGAAGCGGCTGAGCTGGGTGGGCGACACGGCCGCCTCGCCTTGCATCTCGGCCACATAGAGGTGGAGGAGCAGACGCCAGCGCGGGGCCGACAGGTTTTCGTCCCGCATGCGCGCCTGTATGATCACATCATAGACATTGGACAGCATCTTGACCATGCGCATCACCTCGACCCCGTGCGTCTCGGTGATGCCGTGCTCGGCCATCAGGCGCTGGAAATGTTGGCGGTAGGGATGAATCATGGCGGGTGCGATCGCAGGCTCTACCGGTCTCCCGACCGGCAAAGTGGTCATCGGCAAAATGATAACAGGTCGAATTATACGCCATCGAACTATTTGGTCTGTTACGATACTTCCGATCCACGGCTGAGTTCGACTTCTTGCGAACCAGGAACCTTGCGACGGGCGGGCAAGTCGACGGTGAAAACCGCCCCCTCTCCCTCTCTCCTCTCGACCCCAATCCTCCCCCCATGCGCCTGCACCAACTGCCGGGCAATCGCCAGCCCCAGCCCGCTCCCCGCCCCGCCGCTCCGGCTGCGCGCAGGGTCGCCCTTCCAGAAACGGTCGAAGACAAACGGCAAGTCCTCCTCCCGGATGCCCTCGCCCGTGTCGCTGACCATGATCCGCACGCCCCCCTCCCTCGCTTCCGCCGCCAGGGTGATGGCGCCGCCGGCGGGCGTGTGCCGCAGGGCGTTGACCACCAGATTGCTCAGCACCTGGTTTAGCCGCCCCAGGTCGGCTTCGATCAGCAGTGGCCCGGCCTGGGGCGGCCTCCCGATCTCCACTTTCATGTCGATGCCGGCAGCCTCGGCCTGGCCGCTAAAGGTCGTGTCGAGGTCGGCCAGCAACTCCCCCACATCCACCTGCTCCCAGTGCATGGGCAACTCCCCCGCCTCGGCCAACGAGAGCGTGCGCAAATCCTCCACCAGCCGCGCCAGCACCCGCGCCTCGTCCAGGGTGGCGCCAATGTGCGCCTCGTCGGG
The DNA here is from genome assembly GCA_019695115.1 of Caldilineales bacterium. Lineage (GTDB taxonomy): Bacteria > Chloroflexota > Anaerolineae > J102 > J102 > SSF26. The sequence goes on from JAIBAP010000014.1 coordinate 85,042, forward strand.
CGTATAGACGCCATCGAGGACGCCTTCCAGATTGCCCTGGATGATTTGCAGCGGCGTGCGCAATTCGTGCGCCACATCGGCAGTCAGGTTGCGGCGCTGCTGGTCCGAGCGAGCCAGCTCTGTGGTCATACGGTTGAACGAGCGGGCCAGCTGCCGGAAATCACGCGGCCCACGTTCGGACACGCGCACGCTCCAATCGCCCGCCGCCACGGCGTCGGCGGCGCTCATCACCTCGGCCAAAGGCGCGGCGAAGTAGCGAAAGGCCCGCACCGCCAGCGCCACAGCCAGGATCGGCAGCGCCAGCGCCAGACCGCAACCGGCCAGCCAGGTCAGCACCGCCACCTGCCCGCCGCCCCCGGTCAGCCGCGCCAACAACAAAGCCAGCACGAACATCCCGCCCATCAGCAGGAGGATGATCACGCCAAAAGTGGCGGCAACGCCGCAGAAGATAGCGCCGCCGCGCTGTTGTGACCACGGCCCCGACCGCCAGGCGCCGCCCTCGCCCATCCCTTGCTGCCAGGGCGGGGGTGGCCAACCCTCGTGAGGACGCCCATCATGGCGCCAGGTGCGGTGTTTAGGCACGGTCAGTCCTCGTTGGCGAATTGGTAGCCCACGCCATAGACGGTGAGGATATAGACCGGCTCGACGGGATTCGGCTCGAGTTTGCGCCGCAGGTTCTTGATGTGGGCGTCGATACTGCGGTCGAAACCCTCATAGATGATGCCATGTAGCCGGTCGAGCAGTTGGACGCGGGTGAAGGTCTGGCCGGGGTGCTGGGCCAGGATGGCCAGCAACTCGAACTCGGTGCGGGTGAGATGCAACGGTTGGCCCCCGCGCAACAGGCGATGCCCATCGAGGTCGATCTCCAGGTCGGCGACCCGCACGACGCCGGGCGTGATCAGGCCCCCGCGCGTCCGGCGCAGCACCGCCCGCACCCGCGCCGCCAGCTCGCGCGGCGAAAAAGGCTTGGTGATGTAGTCATCGGCGCCCAATTCGAGGCCGATCAAGCGGTCGGTCTCATCCACCCGCGCCGTCAGCATGATGATCGGCACATCCGACTGGCGCCGCAAGGCCCGGCACACCTCCAGCCCATCCATCCCTGGCAGATTGAGGTCGAGGACAATGAGATCCGGCCGCTCGCGGCGAGCATGGGCCAGGGCCAGGTCGCCGGTTCCGGCCGAGATCACGCGCAAGCCATCCTTTTCCAGATAGTCGCGCGCTTGCTGGACGATCTTCGCTTCGTCGTCTACCACAAGAATGGTGCCGTTCATCGGTCGGGTTGTACCAGGAACACCGCCAATCTGCAAACGCGCCCTGTCCCACCTTGTTAGCCAGGATGGGACAGGGCAGCATTCGTTAGCGAGTGGGGCCTACGGCCTCTGAGCTGGGGGCCGGGGGGCCGGGTTCGGGAGTGACGACAGGAGCGGCCGGCTCGGGGGCCTTGCCCATCCCCTGGCACCACGGCCCGGCGCCGTGCTTCCACTGCCGCCGCCAGTGGTCGGGCGGGCCGCCGGCGCCCTGCCAGACCTTGTGGCGAAAGAAGCCGCCTACCGCAAAGACCAGGAAGGCCAGGAAGCCGAGCGGGAGCAGGCAGGCCAGCAAGCCAAGACTGGGGCCGCCGAAGCCAGGGCCATAGGCCATGGTGGGAGCGAGGGCGGCGGCGTTGCCGTCGCCATTGGCGACCGCCTGGCCCATCAGATAGCCCTGGGTCCAGGCATTGCGCTGCATGGCCGAGCCGCCGAACACCAGCAGGCCGATGACCAACAGGGCGACGAGAGCGAAGGAGAAGAAACGCGGGTGCATGAGAAACCTCCGTGAGTGGGGGCAGCGTTGCGCTGCCGCAAGTGACGTTATGCCCCTACTCTCAGGCAAAGCTGTGAAGAAATGATGAATTTCCTGGCAAGAACCCTGGCAGAAATAGCTCACTTTCACTTCTTCGGTCAGCCCGGCGCCCGCCTTGCCGCAGTTGATATTTTCCAACTCCTGCGCTTATTTTGTTTGGATTTCTTCGGCATATCAGATAAAATGCCGTGATTCTATTGACACGGAGCGTCGAATATGTCAGAATCTTCACACAAGGTTGTTGTACTCGATGAGACGGATCGAGCCATCCTGCGAGAACTGCAACGGAACGGCCGCATCCGCCACACCGAACTTTCCGGCCTCATCAACCTGTCCGCCCCGGCCCTGCACGCCCGTATCCGCCGCCTGGAGCAATCCGGCTTGATCCGCGGCTATGTGGCTTTGCTCGACCGGGAACTGGCCGGTTACGACATGCTGGTGGTGGTGCATGTGACCACCGCCCTCCACCAGTATGAGCATCTCGAACGCTTCCGCGCCACCCTGGCCGCCATGCCAGAGGTGCTGGAATGCCTGCACGTGACCGGCGAATACGATTACCTGCTGAAGGTGGCGATCCGCCACCGCAGCGACCTGGAACATTTCGTCGTCCACAAACTCTCTCCCATCCCCGGCGTCACACGTGTGCGCACCAGCCTGGTGTTGCGAGAGATCAAATCGACCACAGCACTGCCGCTGGAGTAGGTTCGCATCCCTCCTCCCGCGGGCAGGCCCAGAGGAGGAAAAATGCAGACCTACCGACTTGCTCTCATCGGCTTCGGCAACGTCGGCCAGGGCCTGGCCCAGATCCTGCGCGACCGCCGGGCCGACCTGGCCGCCCGTTTCGGCGCCGATATTCAGATCGTGGCCATCAGCGACCTGCTGAAAGGCAGCCTGTACGACCCCGCCGGGCTGGACCCCGCCCTGCTACTCGCAACCGTGCAGCGCGATGGCGCCCTGGCAGCCATGCCCGCACCTCAGCGCGGGTGGGACGCCCTCACCACCATCGCCGAGAGTAACGCCGATGTGGTGGTGGAGATGAGCTATACCGATCTGCGCACCGGCGAGCCGGCCATCACCCACCTGCGCCGGGCGCTGGAACTGGGCAAACACGCCCTCACCACCAACAAAGGCCCGGTGGCGCTGGCCTATCGCGGCCTGGCCGAACTGGCCCGACAGAACCGAGTCGAGATCGGGGTCGAGGGCACGGTGATGAGCGGGACGCCGGCGCTGCGCCTGGGCACAGACTTGCTGGCCGGAGCCGGCATCCGCCGGGTTCAGGGCATCCTCAACGGCACCAGCAACTACATCCTCAGCCGGATGGAAGACGGCGCCGCCTATGCCGAGGCGCTGGCAGAGGCCCAGGCCAAGGGCTACGCCGAGGCCGACCCCAGCGGCGATGTCGAAGGTTACGATGCCGCCGGCAAGGTCGTCATCCTCAGCAACCTGCTTCTGGGCGGCGACCTCACCCCGGCCGACATCGACCGCACCGGCATCACCGGCCTGAGTGTGGCCGACATCGCCGCCGCCGCCCAGGCGGGAGAACGTTGGCGGCTGATCGGCTGCGCCGAAAGAGAAAACGGCCACGTCCAGGCCACCGTCCGGCCCGTGCGCCTGCCGCTCTCGCATCCGCTGGCCGGGGTGCGGGGCGCGACCAATGCCATCACCTACACCACCGACCTGCTGGGCGATGTCACCCTCATCGGCCCCGGCGCCGGCCGCATCGAGACCGGCTACGCCCTGATCGGCGATCTGCTGGCCATTCATGCCCATTCGCAGTAGGTGATGCGTGTTTCGTGTTCCGTGTTTCGTGTTCCGTGTTTCGTGTTCCGTGTTTCGTGTTTCGTGTTCCGTGGCGCCATCCACTCACGTTTCACTCCTCACGTTTCACTCCTCACGTTTCACGTTTCACTCCTCACGTTTCACTCCTCACGTTTCATCCCCCCAGATAACCTCAACTCCAGTCACTTCGACATTTGATAGGAACAGACTCTATGACCGAACACATCCCGCAAACGATGGGCCAGCAGTTTGGCCGCCGATCCTGGGCCGAACCCTGGAAGATCAAGATGGTGGAGCCGCTGCGCACGACCACACGCCCAGAACGAGAGAAAGCGGCGACCGAGGCCGGCTACAACACCTTCCTGCTGCGCTCCGAAGATGTCTACATCGACCTGCTGACCGACAGCGGCACCAGCGCCATGAGCGACCGCCAGTGGGCGGGGATGATGATGGGCGATGAGGCCTATGCCGGCAGCCGCAATTTCTACAACCTGGAAAACGCCATCCAGACCTACTACGGTTACAAATACATCGTGCCCACCCACCAGGGCCGCGGGGCCGAGCATCTGCTCAGCCAGGCGGCGATCAAGCCCGGCCAGTACGTGCCCGGCAACATGTACTTCACCACCACCCGGCTGCATCAGGAGATGGCAGGCGGCATCTTCGTGGATGTGATCATCGACGAAGCGCACGACCCCACTTTTCTCCATCCCTTCAAGGGCAATGTCGATCTGGGCAAAGTCGAGGCGCTGATCGCGCGCGAGGGCGCCGACAAGATCGCCTATATCAGCCTGGCCGGGACGGTGAACATGGCCGGAGGGCAGCCGGTGAGCATGGCCAATGTCAAGGCGCTGCGGGCCTTGTGCGACCGGCACGGGATCAAGATCTATCTCGATGCCACGCGCATGGTGGAGAATGCGTTGTTCATCCAGGAGCGCGAGGAGGGCTACGCCAACACGCCCATCGCCGCCATCCTGCGCGAGTTTTGCAGCTACACCGATGGCGCCTGGATCAGCGCCAAGAAGGATAGCCTGGTCAACATCGGCGGCTGGCTGGCCGTGAACGATTGGGATCTGTTCGAGGAACTGCGCAACATGGTGGTGGTCTTCGAGGGCTTGCACACCTACGGCGGGCTGGCCGGTCGCGACATGGAGGCCATGGCCATTGGCATCACTGAATCGGTGCAGGATGAGCATGTCCGCTCGCGCGTCGGTCAGGTGCGTTACCTGGGCGAGTTGCTGACCGATTGGGACATTCCCATCGTGCAGCCGGTTGGCGGCCACGCCATCTTCCTCGACGCCAGAGGTTTCTACCCCCACCTGCCGCAGACCGCCTTCCCTGCCCAGACGCTGGCAGCCGAGCTCTACCTGGATTCTGGCATCCGTTCGATGGAGCGCGGCATCGTCAGCGCCGGGCGCGACCCCAAGACCGGCGACCACTACTACCCCAAGCTGGAACTCACCCGCCTCACCATCCCCCGCCGTGTGTACACTCAGGCGCACATGGATGTGGTGGCCGAATCGGTCAAAGCCGTCTTCGACGCCCGCGCCCAGGCGCGCGGCCTGCGGATGGTCTACGAGCCGCGCTATCTGCGCTTCTTCCAGGCCCGCTTCGAGAGGTTGTGAGTGGCAGGTCGCAGGTGGCAAGTGGCAAGTGGCAGGTGGCAAGTGGCAAGTCGCAAGTGGCAGGTCGCAGGTGGCAGGTCGCAAGTGGCAAGTGGCAGGTCGAAGGTCGCAGTTGACAGATGAGAGATTCCGACCACGGACCACGAAACACGGAACACGCAACACGCAACACGCAAGAGGTTCAACTCATGAAAATGCTTTTTGATGGTCGCTGGGTCGACCGCCCCCGGCAGATGGAGGTTCGGGACCCGCAAGACAACCAGCTGATCGACACCGTCCCCCTGGCCGACGCCGAGGACATGAAGGCCGCTATCGAGGCCGCCGTGCGAGGCGCCTGCCAGTCGCGCTGCCTGCCCACCCACCAACGCATGGCCATGCTCCAGGGCGCGGCCGATTTCATCGCCGCCCACAACGAAAGCTACGCCCGCACCATCGCCAGCGAAGGCATCAAGACCATCCGCGAGGCCCGCAAAGAGGTGAGCCGCTGCATCGACACCCTCCGCATCAGCGGCGAAGAAGCGCGACGGCTTAGCGGCGAAACCATCCCCTTCGACCAGCGACCGGGCAGCGAAAACCGCCTGGGCTTCTATGTGCGCGAACCGATTGGCGTCATCGGCGCCATCACCCCGTTCAACGACCCACTCAACCTGGTGGCGCACAAGGTCGGGCCGGCCCTGGCCGCGGGCAATGCCATCATCGTCAAACCCGACTCGAAGACGCCCCTCAGCGCCCTCAAGCTGGCCGAGGCCATCGACCAGACCGGGTTGCTGCCCCAGGGCATGTTGCAGGTGATCACCGGTCGCGGCAGCGAGATCGGCGACGTGCTGGTGGGCGACCCGCGCGTGCGCATGATCTCCTTCACCGGCGGCCTGGAGGTGGGGCGGGAGATCATGCACAAGCTGGGGCTGAAGAAGGTGGGGATGGAGTTGGGCAGCAACTCGCCCGTCATCGTCATGCCCGACGCCGACCTGGAGCAGGCTGTGGCCGCCAATGTCAGCGGCGCCTTCTGGGCAGCGGGACAGAACTGCCTGCATGTGCAGCGGCTGCTCGTCCACGACAGCATCTACGAGCCATTCGTCGCCGCCTTCATCGCCCGCAGCGAACGCTACAGGGTGGGCGATAAGCAGGATGAAGGCACCGACATGGGGCCGTTGATCAACGAAGCCTCGGCTCGCCGCGTCGAAGGGATGGTGGATGAAGCCATCGCCGCCGGGGCCCGGTTGCTGACCGGCGGCCGGCGATGGGGCAGCTTCTATGCCCCCACCGTGCTCGAAAACATCCCCGCCGCCTGTTCCCTGGCCAGTGAGGAAGTCTACGGCCCCGTCACCCTGGTCTATCGCTTCCACACCCTCGACGAAGCCATCGCCCTGGCCAACGATGTGGACTACGGCTTGCAGGCGGGCATCTTCACCCGCGACCTCCAGGCCGCCTTCCGCGCCGCCCGCGAACTGCACTGCGGTGGGGTGATGATCAACGAGAGCACCGACTACCGCATCGACGCCATGCCCTTCGGCGGCGTCAAAGGCTCTGGCCTGGGACGCGAGGGCATCCGCTTCGCCCTGGACGAAATGACCGAACCGAAAGTCGTTTGTTTCAATCTGTGACGGTTATGTTCAGGTGCGACGCACTTCGCGATCGCGAAGTGCGTCGCACCTCAGTCCACTACAGCAAACACAATTCTCACCCTACTACGCAACACGCAACACGCAACACGCAACACGTAATACGCAACACAAACCGCGCAACAAGGAGCCTCTAGATGTCCACCACAACCACTTTTGCACCCGGAGTCCAGCATTACATCGCCCTGGGCGAGACGATGATGGCGCAGATGGCCGCCCAACGCCAGCGGATGAAAAAGATGCGCTTCGACACCATCGCCGTGCACGGACTGTATGGCATGGACGCCGCCCTCGCCAACCAGGGCAGCATCCTGGAGCCGGCCTATCTCAGCGCCGCCCAGCATTTCGAGAACAGCGACCACATGGAGGCCGCCCTGGCCTATCTGATGCCCGCCTGGGCCTACACCCGCATCGCCAACCCCACCCTCGGCTATCTCGAAGAAACCCTGGCCCTGCTGGAAAGCTACGGCTGCGATGGCGCCGCCAGCGCCTGCGCCACGGGATCGGGCATGGCCGCCATCTTCATGGCCACCAATCCCTTCCTGGCCCAGCCGGGGATGGTCGGAAACGGCCACGACGGTGGGCGGGCGAGCGCACCGGCAGAGAAGATCAACTTCGTCGCCAGCGCCAAATGCTATGGCGGCACCTTCATGCTCTTCAGCCAGCGCTACGCCGCCGATCGCGGGATCGAAGTGCGCTGGGTCAAAGACCCGCTCGACCTGGCCGAATGGCAGAGCAAGATCGACCGCCGCACCCGCTTCGTCTACGGCGAGATGCCCAGCAACCCCGGCCTGGCCCTGTTCGACATCGCCGCCCTGGCCGACATGGCCCATGCCCACGGCATCCCCCTCATCATCGATGCCACCGTCGCCACCCCCGCCCTCATGCGCCCCCTGGCCCACGGCGCCGACATCGTCGTCCACTCGGTCAGCAAGAGCATGGCCAGCAGCGGCTTCGCCATTGCCGGCGTCCTCATTGCCCGCCACAACCTGCCCAGCCGGGTCGGCCCCGACGAAATGCGCCAGAATTTCGCCACCTATGTCAAATTACTGCCCTTCCGCGACCACGGCCCCGCCCTCAGCCCCTTCAACGCCCTAATGGCGATGAACGACCTGCGCACCCTCCGCAGCCGCATGGACATGCTCAGCCGCAACAGCATGACGGTCGCCCGCTTCCTGGCCCAACATCCGGCGGTCGAGGGCGTCTTCTACCCCGGGCTGGAAGACACGCCCGGCCACGATCTGGCCCGGCGCTATATGTGGCTGGCCGACGGCGAATGCGACTACGGCGCACCGGTGAATCGCTACGGCCACCTGATCGGCTTCACCGTCAAGGGCGGGGCCGAGGCGGCGCGGCGGGCGTTCGACCAGTTCCAGATCATCTGGCGGGCCACCGACCTGGGCCGGATCAAGAGCGTCGCCACCATCCCGGCCATCTCCACCCACCAACAGCAGGGCGACGCCGGCCGCGCCCTGGCCGCAGTGCCAGCCAACCTCATTCGCCTCAGCATCGGCGCCGAACACCCCGATGACATCATCGCCGACCTCGACCAGGCGCTGCAAAAGACCCCCGTGCGGGTCATGGCCCCCGCCTTCGCCTTGGCGTGAAGCGTGAAACGTGAAACGTGAAGCGTGAGAACTGATGGCGTTTTCTCACGTTTCACGTTTCACGTCCGCTATCCCGCCCGCCGCACCCACAGGTGATGCCCCTCCCGCCGGGTGATCACCACCGCCTCGCCCGCTTCGATGGCCTCCCCCTCGGCCGTCGCCTCCCACCACGTCCCTTGGGCGAAGATCATACCGGTGGGGGCCAGCCGTGTGCGGGCATTCCCGCCGCCTCCTACTAGCGCCGTCACCCCGATGGCCGGGCGGCGCTGCGTGCGCACCACCAACCGCAAGGCGACGATCATGAACAGGGCCAGGGCAGCCGCCAACCCCAGAATAACCGCCCAGGGGATGGGATAGTAGGGCGTGTTGAACAGCATGGCCGAGCCGATGATAAAGGCGGTGATGCCGGCGGCGGTGAGGATGCCGCCGGTGTGGGCCTTTAGCTCGACGGCGAAGAGAACAAAAGCGACAAGAATGAAGGCCAGCCCGGCCCAATTCGCCTCCAACGTCCCCAACGAATAGAAGGCCAGCAGGAGGCAAATAGCGCCGATGGCCCCCGCCACATAGCCGCCGGGGGCGCTGAGTTCATAGAGAAGGGCGTTCAACCCCAGGGTGAGCAGGATCGCCGCCACCACCGGGTTGCCGAGCACCGCCAGGAATTGCTCGAAAAAGCTGGGTTCATATTCCACCGTCTCCGCTCCCGCCAACGCCAGCGTGCGTTCTTTGCCCTCCACCACCACTGTGCGGCCATCGAGTTGAGCCAAGAGGTCGGGCAGGTCGGCGGCAATGACATCGACGGCTCCCAAGTCCAGCGCCTCTTGTGCGGTCGAGGCTTTGGCCGCCAGCACCGTCTGCTCGGCCCAGGCCTCCACCGCTGGCCCGCGGCGCGCCGCCAGCGAGCGGGCCGTAGCCGCCACCGCCTCCTCCGCCTTCTTCTTCTCGGTCTCAGGCAGATCCTCGCCGCTGCTCCCCACCGGGCTGGCCGCCCCGATCAGTGTCTCCGGCGCCATCGCCGCCAGATGCCCCGCCAGGGTGATCAGCGTCCCGGCCGAGGCCGCCCAGGCCCGCGCCGGCGCCACATAGACGATCACCGGCGTCGCGGCTTGCTCGATGGCCTGGGTGATGCGCTTGGTGATCTCAACCGACCCACCGGGCGTATCCAACACGAAAACCACCGCCTCGGCCCCCGACTGCTCGGCCTCGCCCAGGCCGCGCTCCAGATAGGCCAGCATCGAGGGCGTCACCGGCCCCTCGTAGCGCAGCACCACCACCGTGCCGGCGCCGGCATCGCCCGTAGGTCCGAAGAACAGCGTAAACAGCAAGAACAATCGCAGGACGAACAAGTAGACGGTCATGGCAACATCTCCTTATGATCCCATTCTAGCAGAAAATCGTGGTTCTGATCGGGGCATTGCTTCCACAAAATTCACCCCGGTTGCCACGAAAACCCCGATCCCCACTTCTGCGGCGGATCGGGGTGGGGACAGCGTTGTGGACAGACAGGTGGAGAGCGTGTGCAGAACCGGTGAATCAGCTGTTGACGTCTTCTGCAAAAGCCCTTCCTGGCTGTGAATAGCGGCTGCCAGACGGTGAACCACCTCTGACCCCCCGCCAACGGCTGCCAAAACGCTATATAGTATGCCCGCCGGCGACGGGAACAAGTCCTTGTACTTCCTTTCACACGGTCGCGGGGCGAACGGGAGACACGGGGTTGGGCTGTGCAGTTCTCGGCATTTTCATCCCCAGTTTCCTCCCTCCCACCGCTGACTAAAGAGAGGCAAACATGCGCCGTGGAGGAGCACATCTAGTGGCTGGAGCCGCCGGATGCGCCTCTCATCCACATATCCCCAGCCCCTACGAAGACGACGATCCAACCATAGAAACAAGGACATCCCTTTTCAATTCTGACAAACGCCCGGTCGCTCACCTCCAACCTGGGGCTTCTGAACAACTCCCTCCCCCCAGCGCCTTCGCACACAAAGTTTAACCTCCCTTATGACGAGTATCGCTTGACAGCACTCCGTAAACACCCTATACTGAGTATAGTTACGAACCCCAAGAAATTGCTAGATTCGATCACTTGGCAGTCAGTTTAGCACCAGCCAATACCACAATGAATTGGATGAAAATCCCTGAAATTGAAGGTAAAAGCGGGGAAGCTGATGGAAAGTGCTGCTAAGGAGCGCAATCGCCCGGTAATATACCACGACAGTTGATTTGGTAACGTCTGGTATCTGGGAAGTGGGACTGAAAGCCCCCACAAGCGCCCAAAGTGATGAAGCGAAGGTTTCTAGGGGTCGTAACTTTTTTTATCCACCAGGTGCCATAGAGCAGCGGTCGCTTGCTCTGTGGCGCCTCTTTTTACAGCGCCTCCGGCTTGAGCACGCCCACAAAGGGCAGGTTGCGGTATTGCTCGCGATGGTCGAGTCCGTAGCCGACGACGAACAGATCGGGCAGGCGGAAGCCGAGGTAGCGGGGTTGGATGTCGATCAGTCGGCGGCTGGGTTTGTCGAAAAGGACGGCGACGTGCAGGCTGGCCGGGTTGCGGCCGTTCAACAGGCGCAAGAGGTAGCTCAGGGTCAGCCCCGTGTCGATCATATCTTCGACGAAGATGACATGGCGGCCTTCCAGCGGCGTTTCCAGGTCTTTGGTGATGCGCACCATGCCATGCTCGCGGGTTTCGGGACTGTAGCTGGAGATGGCCATGAAATCCACTTCCAGCGGCAGATGGACGGCCCGTAAGAGGTCGGCCATGAAAAAAAGCACCCCCTTGAGCACGCCCACGAACAACGGACGGCTGCCGGCATAGTCGCGGGTAATGGCGGCACCCATCTCGGCGACCCGCTGTTGCAGGGATTCGCTTTCGATGAGGACGCGGGCGATGTCGCGGGCGTAGGGTTCAGGCGTAGTCGCGGGGATGGCCTTCGTCGTCATTCACGTCTGCGGGGTCGGGGAAGTCGTACTTTAGCGCCAGGCTGCGGATGTCGCGACGGTTGAGCAGTTTGACGCTGACATCAGGATAGAGCTCTTGCAGCCGGCGGATTTTGCGGTTCTTGAGATTGTTCAGGCGCGCCGATTGGGTGGTGAGTTCGACGTAGAGATCCTGGTCGGGCAGGTAGAAATCGGGGGCAAAGGCCGAGCGCACACTGCCATCAGGGTTGTGGTCGAGGGGGAAAGTGCGCGGTTCGTATTGCCAACGGATGCCATAGAAGTCGAGCAGCCGGGCAAACTCGCGCTCGCTGGGGTGTTGGAAGACAATCGCTTGCGGTGCGGACATCGATGGTCTTGGCTCGCCATTCATCCGGGTGCATGGCAGGGGGAAGTGAGTATGACCCGTCAATAGTGCCACAGATCCGTCGCTTATGGCAATGCGCCGCTGTGCTCGCGCCCGTTTTTCGCCCGGACGAGGCTGCACTACAATGGTGCGTGAAGCGGCAGGCTTGTCCCGTCGCTCCGTTCCGGGCAGGTTCTGAGTGAAACGAAGGATCGCAGGTCAACAACCAGCGCCCACCGTGACGCAACCCCGGAACACGCACCCCGGAACACGCAACACGGAACACGATCGGAGCATCACCATGAAAAAGATTCGCTGGGGCGTCCTCAGCACCGCCCTCATCGGCACAGCCAAAGTCATCCCCGCCATGCAGCGGGGCCAGTATTGCCAGGTCCTCGGCCTGGCCTCGCGCGAGTTGGCGAAGGCGCAGGAGACGGCCGCCAGCCTGGGCATCCCCCGCGCCTATGGCTCGTACGAGGACCTGCTGGCCGACCCCGACATCGACGCCGTCTACAACCCGCTGCCCAACCATCTGCATGTGCCCTGGTCGCTCCGGGCGCTGGAAGCGGGCAAGCATGTGTTGTGCGAAAAGCCGATCGGCCTGACCTCGGCCGAAGGCCAGCAGCTTGTGGAGGCCGCCCGCGCCCATCCGCACCTGAAAGTGATGGAGGCGTTTATGTATCGCCACCATCCGCAGTGGCAGAAGGCGCGCCAACTGGTGAACGACGGCGCCATCGGCCCCTTGCGCACCATCCAGACCTTTTTCTCCTACCACCTCGACGACCCCACCAACATCCGCAACATCGCCGAGATGGGCGGGGGCGGGCTGTGGGACATCGGCTGCTACGCCATCTCGGCGCCGCGCTTCATCTTTGGCCGCGAGCCGGTGCGGGTCAGCGGCCTGGTCGAGTTCGACCCTCGTTTTGGCACCGACCGGCTGGCATCGGCCCTGCTGGATTTCGGCCCCGACGCCAACGGCATCGCCGGGACGGCCACCTTCACGGTCAGCACGCAGTTGGCGCCCTATCAGCGCGTCCACATCGTTGGCACAGAGGGCCGCATCGAGATCGAAATCCCCTTCAATGCCCCACCCGACCGCCCGTGCCGCCTCTGGCTGCAGCGCGAGGGCGGGACGGTGGCTGGCGAGGGGGCGCAGGAAATCCTGCTCCCGACCGCCGACCAGTACACCGTGCAGGGCGACCTCTTTGCCCAGGCCATCTTGAACGACACCGAGGTTCCGACCCCGATCGAGGATGCGGTGGCGAATATGAAGGTGATCGAGCGAGTCTTCGCCAGCGCCGCGCAGGGCGGGTGGGCTTGAATGATGGAAAACCCGGCCTTATCAGAGCTTCGACGACTCACCCTGGGTCTGGAGATGACCCACCATAGGCTAGAGGTGTTCGAGCGACAGTACGGTTTGGACTCGGATGAGTTCGAACGTCGTTTCAGCGCTGGCGAGTTGGCTGAAAACCTGGATTTCATCGAGTGGGCAGGTGAGATCAAGACCTTTCATCTGCTCAAGGGGCAGCAAAAAGCCTTGCAGGAAGCGCAACCCAACGAGGTGGACACCGCTCGACCAAGAAGACCGTCTCTTTTCGGCAGCGTCGCCGCCGAAGACATCACCCCAGAGATGATCGATGAGGCTCGAAATGATCTCTTTCGCTCCATTTAGCGTGCATCGAGCGTTTCGATCGCTCGGCGCACGCTAAATAGAGCTTCTTCGGGTGTTGGTGCAGCAACCGGTAGATGGATGTCCGGCTGCAGCACAGGGTGCTCATGCCATCCGCCCAAATTGTCCAGCCCATAGCGACGCTCGTTGTTCACGATCAGGGCATAATCCACGCGCTCAGTTTCCTCGCGGAAGAAGAGAGCGACGAAGGCATCATCGCTTATCTCGATGCGCACCTTCACGCGCGTTTGGCGCAGAATCTGAATATGCAAGCCGGCGTCAGGGAAATACTTCTGGGCAGCCACACGCACGGCCTGTAGCCATTGCGTCGCGTTCATTACATGGCTCGGACAACAACTTCGCGTTTGGGCAACTTACGCAGGCTCTGCAGCCAGCGCTGCTTTTCTGCCAATAACCCCTCCCATTCCATGAAGTCGCGTTCGACCGTGTGATCGTATTTGGCAGGCGTTTGATCGTCCTCCCAAGCCTGAGCAAACTCGGCAAACGTGGTGCGATATTTCACTTCGTATTCGCCAATCTCCTGCTCGCAGGCGCGCAACTGCGTGGTCAGATAGGTCTCCAATAGCGCCATGAGCTTATCGTCCAGCGTTGGGCCAACGACCGCTTCGATGTGGGGCAGGAGGGCGGGGCTGAGGGTGTAAGTATTCATCGTCCATCACCTTCGAGGGCATCTACGATGCTGCCAGTATAACACTCGCTGTTCGGGAGAGTGGAAAATGGAATTACAGACCTGTCAAGTTTTTCAAAACTTGACAGGTCTGTACCCTTTTATCCTCGCGCCGCAGCCAGCATCCGATCCACCTCCGCCACCTTCTCCTGTTCGGCCAGCCACCATTCGGGGTCGCGCTGGGCATTGAGTTCTTCCACCGTCTTGGCCTGCTGCTCGACCCAGGTGTAATACTTCAGGTTGTGCCAGCTCTGGCGGGCGTGTGCCGTGCCCTCGCGAATCCAATCGACGCCCACACGGTGGAAGATGCCCTCGGCCCGGATGGCGGCGGTGGTCTCGTCCATCGCCCCCTCTTGGGCGGTCAGCCAGGCCAGGGTGGAGTGATAGCGGTCGATGGCGTCGGTGCAGATGGTGACGACCAGGTCGCCCTTGCCGAAGCCGTAGAACTTGGCCGTCTTGATCGCTCCCAGTACATTGCAGACGCCGCTGATGCCGAAGATCTGGCTCAGCTTCTCCACTTTGGCGGCGGGGATGCCGTAACGCTCGGCCAGCACCTTTTTGCCCGGCGCTTCCACCAGCAGTTGCAGCCCGCGCACGCAGTCCATGTCGTCGATGCAGATCATCGCATCCATGTTGAGGACATTGTGGATCCAGGTCACGTGCTTGTCGCCGATGCCCTGGATTTCGTGGGCGCCGTAGCCGTTGTTGAACAGGGTGGGGCACTGGATCGGTTCCAGGCCGACGATCTTGTGGTCGGGCCAGACCTGCTTCAGGCGGTCGCCGGCGGCGATGGTGCCGGCCGACCCCATGGCCGAGCAGTAGGCGTCCACCCGGCCGCTGCCCACACCCTGCCGTTGTAGCTCCGCCGCCAGCTCGACGATGGTGTTGCCGGTGACGTGGTAGTGGAAGCGGTAGTTGCCCATGACCTCGAACTGGTTGAGGATGCGGATGTTGGGGTCGGAGCGGCGCAGTTCCCAGGTCTTGTCGTAAATCTCTTTGACGTTGGATTCCGATCCGGGCGTGGCAATGACCCGCGCCCCGTAGCTGTGGATGCGGTCGAAACGTTCCTGGCTCATCCCGGCCGGCAGGATGACGATGGCATCGAAGCCCATCCGGCAGCCCACCCAGGCCCCGCCGATGCCATAATTCCCGGTGCTGGGCCAGACAAGCGTGTGCACGGATGGGTCGACTTCGCCCAGCAACTCTTTCTCGATCAGGACCGAATAGGCGGCGCCGACTTTGTGGGCGCCGGTGGGGAAGTCTCTGCCATAGAGGACGACGATCTCGGCGTCGACGCCGGTCAGTTCGTGGGGCAGGACTTCGTAGTGGATCTGGTCATCGCCCCCACGCCAGGTGATGTTGTAGAGGTTGATGGGGTCGAGGGGGTCGGCGGTCATGGCGGCCAGGGCGCGGGTGCGGGTGGCCGGGTCGATCGTCCACGGATGGAGCATTTCGGCGAAGGTGGGGCCGGTGATGAGGGTGGTCATGGTGTTATTGGAGATTGGTTATTGGAGATTGGTTATTCTTTAGTTTCCGCTAAGTGCTGACGTGACAAAGGCGGCTGGATGGTTCATGATTGCAGGAAACCATTCCCACAAGCTCCTGCAAGGAGAGAACCATGCCAACCGCCGTACGAGAGACTATACAA